>JAJZSZ010000190.1 GCA_021849365.1 Bacteroidota bacterium
TGCGTCAATAATAAGCCGGTTCTGAATCTTATTAGTGAAAGTGTACGACAACTCTTTATTGGTGCCATGTTCGTAATCTATGTCGTTGTGTCCCATGTTAATGTAAATCATTCGGTAGCGTTTGTTTGTCCACACTACCGGATAATCGCCGCTGTGCCAAATTTCGTGCGGTTTTGGTCCGGTTCCCAGCGGATAACTCGAGGCGTCGACAGAAAGTAAGACCTCAATATCAGGATTGTTTCGTAAATTATTTTTCCACGCATACCACTCGTTGGGCTGCGATTTAAATGTTTCAGGTAAATGCTTCGTTGCCGGATGTTTTTGATTTTCGACTTTCAGGATTGCCGAAGTGGGCCGCCATGTATTGCTCTTATATTCGCCTGAGCCCAGAAAATTTTCGTGGTACCAATCCCAGTCTTGCGGATAAGTGGATGGAGTTAAGGCAAAGGCAGAAAAATGAAAACCCATGAAAGCGCCACCATTTTCCACATAATCCTGAAAAGCCTTGCGCTGAGCGGGCAATTCGGGACGCGTATCCAGAAATATTACAACCTGATATTGCGAAAGTGTATCCGGATTCAGTTGGTCCCAATTGTTTGTAGCAACGTATTTGAAGTGATTCTTTTTGCTGATCTCAGAAAACCAACGGTTTGCCTCCTGCACAAAACTAATGTGTGCCTGATCGTTTTTGGCTGTGTAAAATGCCAGAACTTTAAATGTTTTGGGAAGGGCTGCCGCGTCAGAAAAAAAGGCAGCAAAAAGCAATAAAAAGCTAAAAAGTCTCTTAAACTTGGGCATGAGTGATGTTAGGTTTAGTTAAAGAAGTAGCTTCAGAAAAGTTATTTCCTGAAGAATGAATGATCAGCTATTAAACTTGCCTGCGGTTTGTTTGACCGGGAAGCCTTCGATTTCACCTTCCTGATTATATACTTCAAGAACAACGGCATCTTCGAGAGCCTCAGTGCAATGACAAACATTTTTATGCATAGTCCAGGTATCGCCTTTAATAAATTCAGAAACAATACCATCAACCACCATTCGAATTTTTCCCTGAAGCAGATAGGCTGAATGATCAGTTGGATGAACATGTTCGGGTAAAACAGCCCCTTTTCGAATGGTAAGCTGAGTCATCATCATCGAATCATCCTGATGCAAAACCTCGATGCTAATATCATCAACGATCTGGTTATATACAATTTCAAAATGCGATTTTAACATGCTGCGAAATTTGGTATTTTCAATTATCGAAGGTAGTAAAAAGCTTCCTTTCAGTTTGTTTAGACGCTTTTAAAACTTCAATATTGTAAAAAATTAAGAAATAATTTGCTTTAAGGTACAAATCAAATACAAAATGCAGCAGAAGCAGTTGACTGTTGCCAATTTTCAGATTCTCAGTATAGTTTATTCTTCAGTATCAGCAGAGTGCTCAAAGGGCAAATAATCTTCCCTCACAGGGGAGAAAACTTCAATAGCAACCGAGTCTTCCAGAATCTCGGCCCGATGCAACAAATCGCTTGCAATGCACCAGCTATCGCCTGGCGTAAGCTCTTTCGACGCAGCACCAATAAACAACCGGATTTTCCCCTTCACCAGGTAACCAGTTTGTTCGTATGGATGCGAATGTGCAGGCAAAACAGCATCTTTTTGAAGCAAAAATTCAGTCATCAACGTTGAATTGCCATGACACAAGGTTTTAATCCTTATTCCTTTCAAAATCTCGGTGTAGTTGTTTTCAGAATGTTTTCCGTACATGATTTAAATTTATAGTGGGTTATGGAAGGTTTGTTAATTCTTCATCTTTTTTACAATCTCATTTTCGAACCATTCCCTGTCAGAATCACAACGAAATGCGTCGAACGGGAGATAAACATATTCATTTTTAGCAACAAACAGCAGGTAGCACTTTCCTGTTTTCATCACTTTTATAAACTGCTCTGTTTTCATTGATGTGGTCGAGCCATCTTCAATCCGCTCAACAATCTGATGAGTGTCGATTTCGAAATACCTCGACAATAAATATACCTGATTAGCTTTTGAATGTGAATAAATCCAGTACTGTATCAGTAAAATTGCATGAAATGCGAGAATAGCCAGAATCAGTAAATATTCAACGGTTCCAATATTTTGGGTTAACAACAAAAAGAAGATCAGGAGTACTACCCAAATCAGGAGCATCCATCGCTTTTTAATGTAGATGGTTACCAGTAAATAAAAGAATTCGTCGCTGGTCAATTCAATGTTTTGGGTTTGAATCATTCTGATGATATTGTTTTGAGCAAATCTACTAAATACAGCTAATGTATCAGAATATTTCTTTCCCGGGGCAGACCGCTATAACGAATTTACATTACGGGTTGAAGTGTGCTTTTACCGATTTGATTTTGTCTTCGAGTTGCATTCGGAATTCGGCGTTGGTAATTCCTTTTCCGACCTCGAAGTTTTCGTTAAAATTGGGCAACGAAAATGTCTCCAGTACGTTTCCGCCGCTGCGGGGCATTCTGGTTTTAGCTATCTCGAGAACCGACGCTCCTCCTCTGGAACCGGGAGATGTGGCCATGAGTAACATAGGTTTTTCGCCAAACGCTTTGCGACCCACGATGCGCGAAACCCAATCGAAAATATTTTTAAATGCGGCGGAATAGGCTCCGTTATTTTCAGCGAGCGATACAATCAGCAAATCGCAGCCGTCAATTTTTCGGGCAAAATCGAAAGCCAGCTGCGGAATGCCGTTATCCCTTTCCCGATCCATCTTGTAAATCGGCATTTCGTAGTCGTTCAAATCGAGAATTTCGACCTCGTGCTCCTGAAAGTACGAAGCCGCAAACCTGACCAATTCTCTGTTAATTGATTTTGAGCTGTTACTTCCGCCAAATCCCAAAATTCGCATGATTTGAAGTTTTAAAATTAAAAGACATTCGCCATGAAAAGCAACAAAAAAAGGGAATGATAGGTTCAGTTACCATCAGTCCGGATTGCACTATCAACAAGTCTTTCCATGCAGGTTGGACTAATTAAATACCTGCCGGAGCGGAATCATTTTCGAGAGGCTAAATCCGGCACTTTGGTAAAACCTTATGGCTGCTTCGTTGTCGAAATCGGTGAGCAATGTCAGCCGCAGGCAGCCGCGCTTTTGAGCAAAAGCAATGGCTTCGTGCAAAAGTTCCTTTCCAAGTCCGTTTCTCCTGAAATTGGCATCCATCACCATATCTTCCAAAATGGCCACTTTACCGCCCAATGCCGTGCTGATGCTGTATAGCAAACTCACCATTCCGATTACCTTTCCGTCGGTTTTCATCACCAAAATCTCGCCCATTGAAGGATTCAAAATGATTTGTTCCAATCCCGCCCTTTGCTTCGCGTAGTCGGGTTCAAATTCAATATCCTGCGTAAAAAGCACATTTAGCAACCCCACCAGTTCGTCGAGTTCGGCAAGGGTTGCAAGGGTAATTTGTTGATTCATAGAAATGATTAGTTGCTAACGGTCACTTGTATGTGGTCGGGCGGGATTTCGGAAAGAAATCGTGTCAGACCCGCAGGAAAGTGGGCACGAGATCTGACTTGTCAGACCGCTAAAACCCCCGCCTGCCATATACAATTTGTCATGGGGCGTTTTTATTTCATTTGTTTTAATTTCTCGTCAATATTTGCTATTTCAGAAACAACTTGAGTTACCATATTTCTCAGGATAACGGGGTCGAGTGGTTGTTGCACTCTAGCTGCAGAATGGGCTAATAATCCTCTATTTGAACCAAATGAGTTTATTGTTCCTAACCATGTCGAGTCAATATCTGTATATTCAAATCCCGCCGGTAGTAGTATGTTTAAAATATTCGCTTCTTTGATTCCATGGTTATTACGTAAGGAATGAATATAGGATGTTAATGCTTTATTAATTCGAATTTCAATCTCATTTTCTCTGTAATCGTTACCATTAAATGCCATGAGAGCCAAAAGAACATTACTTTTTTGACGGGTTGCTTGCCAATTTCGAAAAGCCTTTTTTACTTTCTCTTCTGCTACTTCTTCGAAATATGATTCTATTTCAGCATGAGTTAATAAAACATATGCACGAATATCATCCTGCTCTTTATTCGTATAATTGCCACTTTGTCGAATAGTTGGAATATAACTAGCCTCAATTTTATTAACTCGTTTTAAAAGTTGATTGTATCTATGAGAATTTGCCATAGCAACAATATTAAATCAGATTAGGCACATGGAAATCAACTTTTAAAATATCTTTTAGGCTGTTGCCCCAAAGATTAAATCGCTTGTGTGTTGGCTGAATATTTTTTGTAGAAGTTTCAAAGGACTGAAGAAACTCAACATCTGTTTCGCATAAATATGTAAACTTAGATTCAATTTCTTTTTTATTCTTAAGTGCCAATTCTCTAATTTCCTTAACGCTGAAATAATACGTCATTATGTCAAAAATCGCTCTATTAAAACTCTTTAGATAGGAACCTGCTTTCCATTTATTAAATGCATTATCCCCAAATATTTCGTATGTCGTGTCAATCGCTTCATTTAAATCTAATGAGGTGGATTTTATTTCGTGTTCATTTTTTGTCCAATCTGCATTCAAGGTTTTTACAGTATCATCAAAAAAGCGTTTCAAATTTCCATTGTAATTGTCAATGAAATATTTAAATGCAAAGAATCTAATGACCAATTCTACATCACGCATTCGATAATCTGGCTTATCTAATTTTAATGTTCGCTTTATTTGTTCGCTGCTAATAGAAAATTCGTCAGAAAAGTCGATAAAAGGACCAGGATGAAGTGCCTGTCTTAACTCTTGTGGAGATAACTGCAAACTACCAGTATTTAACCTGAGAAAAACATTAAAAAGAAAATCCTCATTCGGCCAGTTTTTAATAACAATTGTTCTTATTGATTGATTTTCAACAGAAGATGCCAAATGACTATACTGAGGATTTGTCTTTATATCTTGATAGCTATTTCCATTAATTATATCTAGAGAATCTAAGCCAATCAATTTTAAAACAGGAAATACGGTGTCTTCTGTTTTTGAAAAAAATTGCCTAATACTTAATAACCTTTGTTTCCCATCGATAACAATATAAGTACCCTTTTTCTCTTTCTTCTCAGCTAAAATTATTTGAGGTATTGGAAGTCCAAGAATAATCGATTCAATAAATCTGCTTTTACGTTTTTTATCCCAAGCTTCCCTTCTCTGAAACTTCGGATTTAATTCAATATTTCCTCTATTAAGTTGAGAAACGATAGTCTCAGTAGTCCAATCTGTACCCCAAATCACGGCATCTGAAAAGCTGTCAAGATTTACTGAAATGTCTTCTTCATTCTCAGCACCAATTTTTTCAATTTCGTCAAATAAGCTCATTTGTATCATTTTTCACTAAAGTAATCATTATTTATCTTGTTAATATCGAATTTATTTAAATGCCCCATAACGTCTGTATAAATTACATATGTGCGTTTATTTTTCGTTTAGCATTACACAGTAGTGGCATTTATTCCGTCCTATTGGTTGGCTAAATGCCATTGGTCACGTTTTAGTGCCTCTAAGGTAAAACATAAAACAAATTTACCACACCAAATCTTGTATTATTTTTATGTTTTTCAACCAATGCAATCGACAGAAAACCAAACAGAACGAGGACTAAAAATAAAGTCAGGGCTTCACTCGAAGTGAAACCCTGACATGCATGCGAATTGATTGATTTTTAATGTTGCCTTTGGCTCGCTTTCTTCGATATGCTTCCTTCGATACGCTTTCCTTCGATACGCTTCGCTACTCAGGAAACACGCTACTCAGGAAACGGCTATTCGGATTTCGGGCCTATCAATGCTCCCTGAGCGCGTAGCAGTCGAAGGGAGCGACTCCCCGGCCTCCGGTCTTCCTTCTTTCTGCTACTTCACCGCCACCAAGCTGAACGGCTCTGTCAGACCCAAATCCTGCAAATAGTATTCCGAAGCTGCCGGAAGTTTTTCGGGCGCATAGTTCCATTCGTGCGGACCATAAATCCATTTGTCGGCCGGTTTGTAAAAATAGCCAAAGGTATTTTTGAGGCTGCCAACCACCTTCACGGTAATTTCGTTGTCGCCATCTTTCAAAAGCGAAGTCACGTCGAGTTCATACGGCTGCCAGGCAATCAAGCCTGCTGCTTGTCCGTTCACCAGCACTTCGGCAACCGAGCCTTTCCATTGGTTCAGTTGAAGCACAAACGCTTTAGCATCAGCTTTCGACACCGCGAAACTCTGCGAATAAGCTACTTTCTGCGAATAGAACGGCAAACCCAATTCGCGCCATAACCCGGGCGTATTGAAATCGCCGCCGGCAATTTCCCAGCCTTGTCTGGCAGGTTTCACCAGAAAATCGCCCAACAGGTAAACCGGTGTCACTTCGGCCAGAATATTCATGCGCGATGCAACGATGGTGAGCGTATTGGCGCCTGTTTTCAGGAATTCGCCAACGGCAAACAGTGGAAATTCCTTCTCAATCCAGTGCGTGCCGGCCAGTGGCAACACTTCGTGCCCGTTGATCAGCACTTTCCACATTTCGGGGCGTTCAACCACCGCGCGAATGGCTTTCATTGCTTCAGGCTTCAGGTCGGGTTTTATGTTGAAATGGTAATTGGCCTCGAATCCAGAATTGGCTTTAAACAGCGTGTCCATTTCGAGGTAAGTCTTTTTATACTGAATTTTGTGTTGCCAAGGGTTGCCCATTGCCACGCCGTTTTCGTTGAACAGACCAATCAACGCGTTCATGAAATACACGTCCTTCTTATTGGTTTTGGCCGTTTTCAGGTCGAGGTAATTCACCATCATCACGTTGTCCGACTCGCGTTTGACACTTATTTCTCCTTTCCCGGCAATCTCTGTTCGCATTCCCGAAACTGGCGAATATTCAGGTTCCTGAACTTTGCTGTTGTTAGCCACCAGCATGATGCTTCCGGCAGGCTCCAGATCAACTTTTACCCGAACTTTTTTGCCCTTGTTTTCGGCCGGATAGCTGGACACTTTGCCAGAAACCAAATCAAGTACCGACACTGATTTTCCGTTCAAAGTCAGTTCAGCCGACGCTTTTTTTGTTGGATGCGAATTCACCACAAACAACACCTGTCCGTCATCCAACATCCGGCGCTGATGATAAGTCATACCGTTTTTGGTCAGGTCGGTCATCGCAAATTCTTCGCTAATGAGCAAAGCCAGGGCATTCGCATCGGTCAGGGTTTCGGCAACCGTCCAGTTGTCGCCCGATTTGCTGATCAATTCATTGACCACAGCAGAAACTTCTCCGTCGAGCATCGGGATGTCTTTTCGGAACGACAACACTTTTCCGTCGTTGTCCAGGTATTTCTGCAAAAGGTCGAACGTGTGTTTGTCGACATTTTCCATTTCGGCCGGAATCACCACCAGCGAATAATCGCGCTTTCCAACCTTCAGGATTTTGCCTTTTACACTGCCAATTTCGCGCAAAACATTTTCCGAGCCCAAATCATATTCCAGATGCTGCTGCTCCATGCGGTAAACGAAATTCTTAAAACCGTCGCGAATCCGGTTGATTGCAGGATTTTTATCCTTCCGCGAGAAATACATCCACGCCGAAGTATTGGGCTGAAGCACCAGCGTTTTGTTGATTTGTTCGCCGGAAGACATGGCCATCGAAATGCGGCCAATGTAGTCGCCCATCAATTTGTAATGTTCCCACCAGGGCTCGTGATACGAGAACGAAGGCGGATAATCGAACTTGCGCACGCCGTTGAGCGAATAGTACGACAGATGCTGATTCACAAAATTGACACCCATCACCACTTCCCAATCGACCAGCCGTTTTTGGGTTTCGAAGGTCATTTCCCAGCCACCGCCGCCGTAAGTTTCGCTTAGGGTACGTTTCCATCCGGCCTGATTGGCTGCACTCAACAACTCGCGCACCGCACGGTCGTTGCCGAATTGTCCGCCTAGTCCAGCTGTATCCAGTTTATTCCCGAGCATATCCACTCCCGGCATTTGGTGCCAGATGTAAAACGCCGCTTCGTCGAAACCATGCGTGGGTTCGGGCCAACCGTGTTCCCAATAATGGCCGGTCCAGTCGAGGTTCTTTTCTTCACTGTACCTGTACCATGGTTTGGCCCAGCGATCGATAAACAGTTCGAGAATTAACTCGTAATAATCGTGCCGTACTTTCTTCCAGTTTCCGGTTTCTTCGACCAGCGAAGGCAGATTCACTTTCAAATCATATCCCCATCGTTGCTGAAAAGCATCCCACAAATCGGGCGTCCAGCGAAACACGGTTCCTTTGCTCATGGCCGCTTCGAGGTTGGGCTCGTCGGTAAAAATTCCCGGAAGGGTTTTCCCAAAATCGGCGCTGTTCTTTTCGTACCCTTTGGTCATCGTCAACTCCAGAAACTTCTGCGTCACTCCCGGATAAAGCAGATCGACATAGGTAAACCCGCCATACCACGGCGATTTGCCCGGATAAGTTTTCCTGAAAATATAGTACGTTCCTTTTTGCCCGTTTTCCTGACCGGCAGAAGCAGTAATATCAGCGAATCCAGAATCAGTCTTCTTCAAAACCACG
>JAJZSZ010000191.1 GCA_021849365.1 Bacteroidota bacterium
GATTATACGACCTATGGCATTTCCGCTCTACAAACGGCTTTGGGCAACGACTTCGGACTTACGCAGCAACCCGGGATGAACCTAACGGGATACTTCCCTATTTACTCAGCCGGCCCCACCGGATACATGTTGAACTATGCCGATGCCGGTGAAAAATCGAAGGTGGGCGCACCACATCCCGAAATGTGGTTGGCCGGCGTTTATAACAACAACCATTTCTCAGATTTTCTGCATGATCAATTAGCCGGGACGACAGCCAATGTGTACGATGTGATCTGGTTCCGGCCTTATGCCAACTCGGCCGCACAACGTGACCTGGACAAATATTTCGGCGGGAGCGTTTCGCTCTATTTCTCCCGCAGCTCCTGGAGCGATCCCAACGCTTTGTGGATAGGTATCAAGGCTGGTTATAACAAGGTAAATCACGGACATCTCGACTTGGGTAATTTCGAATTGGATGCGCTCGGCGTCCGTTGGGCGCGCGATCTGGGTTCTGACGACTACAACCTGCCCGACTATTTCAGCGGGAGCACGCAAACCAGTCAGCGGTGGAAATACTATCGCCTCAACTCCTTTAGCCACAACGTACCGGTACTGGGCGGCGTCAATCAGAATGTGGATGCCACCTCGAAATTTACCAAACACGGGGAAGCAGTTGCGGAGCCTTTCTCTATCGTTGATTTTACGGAAGCCTACAAACAATTTGCCGGTTCGGCCCTGCGGGGCATGAAGGTGGTGGGCAACCGCAAAGCCGTCGTGATACAGGATGAATTTGCACTCACCAAATCGACAGACATCGCCTGGGGAATGACCACCGACGCCACCATTCAAATCATCAACCCCAGGCAGGCAGAACTGTCGCTGGGCGGACAGAAAATGACCGCTAAAATACTTTCGCCGGCCAATGCTGCTTTCACTGTCGAGTCAGCGCAGCAGGCTGCGCCGCAAAAGCAAAACTTAGGGGTGAGCCGTTTGATGGCCAAAGTACCTGCCACTACCGGGAATGTCGTCGTTTTAATATTGCTGGCCCCGCAGTGGCCGGGTGGCGCATTTGATTATACCGGCGGGGTGACACCGCTTGCGAATTGGTAGAATCTTTCGTTATGTTTGGCTGTTTTGACCCGTACCAGACAATGTCATTGAGTTTGATGTTGATTTTGCGTCCTTCGTGATAACCTTTGGGCCCTTGGTGGTAAAATATAAAAACTTAACCACAATGGACGCGAAGGTTATCACGAAGGACGCAAAAAAATTACGCCAACTAAAAGGTATTGAAATATTAAAACTAAAATTTAAATAACATCTAAAACTCCCCGCCTTGCCGGATCGCCGACGACAGGCTTCCTGGTAAGGAAATAAAATCACGTGTATGAACCGATCACTTCTTCTTGCCCTGCTTCTTCTCTTTGCTACCGCGAAAGGCCTGTATGCCGGACCAACGGCCCCTTACCCTGCCGAGCTGCAGCAACTGCACAAAAATGTCTGGACCGAAATCCTCGGTGAAACGGGAAATGCGGGCGCCGCCCAATCCCTGTGCGACCGGATGAATGAACAGGGCGCATGGACCAACATCGACTACACCAGCAAGCAACGGGGCAGCTGGCAACCGGCTGAACACCTGAGTAATTTGCTGGTCATGGCAAGGGCCTACCAGCAACCGGGATCCGCGCTTTTTCATGATCCCAAACTGCTGGCAAAGTTTCATCTGGCCCTGAATTATTGGCTTGCCAACGATTTTCAGTGCCCCAACTGGTGGTATCCGCAAATCGGGGTACCGATGTCGTTCGCCCCTACCCTGATCCTGATGGAAGAAGAGCTTTCGGCAGAACAAAGGACAAAGGGCATTCAAATTCTCGACAGGGCCAAAATCGGCATGACCGGCCAAAACAAAGTATGGCTGTCGGGCAATGTGATCCTGAAATCGTTGCTGACACGCGACGTTGCCACGATCCGGAAAGCGGCCCAATCCATTCAGGAAGAGATGACAGTAAGCCCGGGCGAAGGGATCCAGGCCGACGGCTCGTTTCACCAGCACGGTCCGCAGATACAGTTCGGAAACTACGGACTGGCCTACGTGGGCGACATGATCAAATGGATCAGGCTGCTGCGGAATACCCCTTTCAGTTTCGACGAATCCAGGATGAGCATCCTGCGCAACTACCTGCTCGATGGCCAGCAGTGGATTACCTGGAAAGAACAGATGGACATCAGCGCCTGCGGACGCCAGCTGTTCATGAATGCCCAGCGCAGCAAAGCCCGCAGCCTGGCCGGTAATTTCAAACAGATGGAGAGCCTCGATCCGGACAACGCCGAACTGTACCACAAGGCCGGCCAATACAAAACATTAACCGGGAACAAACATTTCTGGCGCTCCGACTTTCAGGTGCAGCGCACCCCCGACTACTATTTCTCTGTAAAGATGAGTTCGAAACGGGTGATCGGGGCCGAATCGTGCAACTCCGAAAACCTGCGCGGTTACTACCTGGGCGACGGCGCCACCTACCTCTACCAATCTGGCGTGGAATACGAAAATATTTTCCCCTTCTGGGATTGGAAGAAAATACCCGGCACCACCATCCAGCAGGACGACAAGGAACTGCCGGTGCTGACGGCCGGCGGCTACCGGATTCCGAGTGATTTTGTAGGCGGGGTCTCCGACGGTAAAACCGGGATTGCCACCATGGATTACACCCGCAACGGACTTTCGGCCCAAAAAGCCTGGTTCATCTTTAACGACCTGATCGTTTGTCTGGGCGCAGGCATCACCTCCGAATCGGAGTTTCCCGTTACTACCTCCGTTAACCAGTCGTTCCTGAAGGGAGCGGTCACCGTAAAAGCAAAAGCCGAGCAGACAGTTGCCGCAGAATCAGCAGAGACCCTGCATCCGAAATGGATTTTGCACGACCAGACCGGATACTATTTCCCGGTAGGGGGAAACCTGCGGCTCGAAACAAAAACGGTAACAGGCTCGTGGAACCACGTGGCTTCGATGTACAAGGACGAGCCCATCCGGGCGCAGATTTTTAAATTGTGGTTCGAACACGGCGTACATCCCAACGGACAAACGTATGCCTATTGTTTGGTCCCGCAGGCGACCAGGGCCGGAATGGAGAAACTGGAAGCGAATCCTTCGTTCCGGATCGTACAAAACGAAAGCAAGCTGCAGGCTGTTGTTTCATCCGACCAGAAATGGGGCGGGATGGTATTTTATCAGGCAGGGAAATCGGCGCTGATGGGCGGGATCGAAGCGGCGCAGCCCTGTGCCGTGATCGTGAAAAAAGAGAAAGGAGGGTTGTCGGTTTCGGTTTCCGATCCGACACAGAAACTTACGCAGCTTCAGTTAACGCTGAAAGGGGGATATCAAACAGAAAATCCGGCTGTGACCGTAACATCCTCGCAGGGCAGTTCGATCCTGACGATCCGTTTACCCAAAGGCGAGGAGGCGGGGAAAACGGTTACGGTAAACCTGGCTCAACGCTGACAGGCAATAAACGAGGGGACGAGTGGACGACGGGGATGAGGGGACGAGTGGACGACGGGGACGAGTACGGCTCCGGTGTTTTTACCCTGAAAGGGTTAAATATCAATAACCCGGGGTTAAGCGACAAAGGAGCGTTACCCCGGGTAAAACGATCCCCGCCAGCAGCGTATTCAATAAACGGATAAGATCGGAACCGGTGCGTAAACGAGGGGGCGAAGGGGCGAGGGGACGACGGGACGAGTGGACGACGGGGACGAGGGGACGGGTACGGCTCCGGTGTTTTACCCTGAAAGGGTTAAATATCAATAGCCCGGGGTTAAGCGACGAAGGAGCGTTACCCCGGGTAAAACGATCCCCGCCAGCCGCCGTCCGCGGTAGAAGGCTGAAAAAAGAGGTCCTGTTGTTTCGGACGGAACAAACAAATATTGGCAGAAGCGCCTCCCCCGCTACAAATCCATTTTGGTTTATCTGGGTATGTAACCTGACAGGTGTTCACGCCCAATGATATACATCTGCGCCTTTTTCGTGGTGAACACCCTGTCAGGTTTGTGGGTTGGGTATATCTGCGAATAAAAATATCCTCTTTTTGTTGCATACAATTGGATAATCTGTTAATTTAGGGCGTAATCAACCTGGACAACTAAACTTTGAACGCTTTTTCCACAAATTATCTTAGCGTAGCACAGACCGGAGTTCCGGGCTATAGAAGGATTTCGGGCTGTGCCCGGGGCATCTGTTTTCATTAAGCAAAGCAATAGTTGTAAGGGTGATTTTTAACAGTCAACTGACCTAAAGAGATTGGTAGGCGGAAGGTTTTGGGGGTTATCATAACCTTTGGGAAGGGGAAAAACAAGTTGGCGGCAAGTGTAACCCGCCAGAGAGACAGTGCTACTTTAATATGAAAAATTAGAAATTTGACTATACACTAAAATAAATAACATGCCAACTACTTCACAAATTGAGGTTAGTAAATTGATACTCGACCTTAAAAATTTTCGAACTGTTCCTCAAAAAAAGGAATCCAATGCAATTAAAGCTATGATTTCAATAAAGCCAGACAGATTTTTTGCTGTAATGGACAGTATTATAGAGGATGGTTATTTATTGACAGAAAATATTATTGTTCTTAACGACGGAACAGACAATATTGTGAAGGAAGGAAATAGAAGAATTGCAGCATTGAAACTTATTCATGGGTATTTCAAATTAGACGATTTTGGATTGCCGTCTTCGATTATTTCAAGCATAAATAAAATTGACACAGCGTGGAAAGCTGAAAACTTAATGGTTCCTTGTACCGTTTTCTCAATTAATGAGGTAGATAAAGTGGACAGAGTAGTAGCACTAGCTCATGGTAAGGGTGAAAAGGCAAGCCGTGACCCTTGGAATTCAGTAGCAAGAGCAAGGCATAATAGAGATGTTAAAGGTGCAAATGAGTATGCCCTTGACCTACTAGAAAAATATCTTAAGAAGGGTATGAATTTAAACAATCAACAAAAAGACAGATGGGGCGGAGAATACCCATTAACCGTGTTAGAGGAGGCCTTACGAAAATCATTTGCCAGAATGGGGTTTGCAAATGTTGGAGAATTGGTTGCAAAATATCCTCATAATAAGTTTTTACAAGCACTAGAGAATATTCTACTCGATATTGGATTAGAGCAAGTTAAGTTTGAAACTATACGAAATGCACAACTAGATTTCCCATCGAACTATGGTATTCCTCCAATTGTTATTCCTCCTCAAACACCGAATAATCCACCTTCTCCTAATGTAAGTACAAATGCAAACACTGCTAATACAACATCTGGTCAAGCAAATCCAAATAATTCAAATACACCTCCAACACAATCAGCTAACAACACCGTTAACAATAATGCCGCAGCAGCATCGTCTGTTACAGCACCAGTTCCTCCCTCTGCACCTAAGGCAGTTGCAATAAATGATCCTAGACACGTAGTAAATTTGTTAAATAAATTTGCACCAAGAGGTGCAAATAGACAAAAAGTTGTAACATTAAGAGACGAACTAAGAAAACTAAAAATAAAAGACAAC
The DNA here is from genome assembly GCA_021849365.1 of Bacteroidota bacterium. Lineage (GTDB taxonomy): Bacteria > Bacteroidota > Bacteroidia > Bacteroidales > Prolixibacteraceae > Aquipluma. The sequence goes on from JAJZSZ010000191.1 coordinate 5,537, forward strand.
CCGATTGCTTTTTGCTTTTTATTAAGAAGCATGTTTGAAATTTCGGCTAAAGCTTATTCTACCGACCACAGCTTAAGTATTACAAAATCAGGTGGAGGAAACAAATCATTGGCGGAAGTACTTAAAGGAATTGCTGCGCATTTAACAAATAACAATTCGAACTTAGCAATGGTGCAAATTCTACATGGTGCTTCGACAGAAATTACAAAACCAGAAGGGATCTTATCGGTTACATCAATGAACCAACTTGTGCATAGTCCATCATTTTCAGTTGCACCTTCAGATATTTGTATTTTATTTAGCAATATTTATCCTCTATTAGAAGCAATGAATTAATGGGAAATTTTAGATCACCTTTACGATACCCAGGCGGTAAACAACGACTTTCTCCATTTATTGAGGAGTTAATAATAGAAAATGGAATTATTGGAGGCCACTACGTCGAGCCATATGCCGGTGGAGCTGGCGTTGGCATTGAACTTTTGTTAACAAAGAAAGTTTCAAACATACACCTAAATGATTCTGATTTCGGAATTTATTCATTTTGGCATTCTGTCATCCATAAACCGGAAGAATTATGCAAAATGATATCATCTGCTTCAATGACAATTGAGGAATGGCAAAATAGAAAAGCGATTGTAAAAAAAAGCGATAAGAGGAAAAAACTAGAAATTGGTTTTAGTGTTTTCTTTTTAAATAGGTGTAACCGTTCTGGAGTATTATCTGCTGGTGTTATTGGCGGTCTTGACCAAACAGGAAATTACAAAATGGATGCAAGATTCTCACGTAATGACCTAATCACAAGAATTGAAGCCATTACAAGATTTAAAGATAACATTTTTATCACAAACTTTGATGCAGAGTATTACATTCAAAATTATATTCCGAATCTACCTCAAGACACTTTGATTTATTTAGACCCCCCATATTATGAAAAGGGCAGTGAATTATATTTGAATGCATATAAAAAAACCGACCACGCAAGAATATCAGAAGTTATTCAGAATGAGATAAACCATAAATGGGTTCTTTCTTATGATGGTGTACCAGACATTGTTAGCCTTTATAAAAATAGACGTCATTTTTTTTATGATTTACAATACACAGCAGCAAGAGTTTATAAGGGCAAAGAAATTTTCATTTTCTCTGACAAGTTGAATCTTCCAACTCAATGTAGCTTGAAACACATTGATATTGGACTAAATAATCTAATAACTATCTAAATATCAGACAATATTTACAGATCACCCCCTGGCGCTGATTTGCACCCCCTGCCCGAATAATTTATCGAAAAGCGACTAATTTTATAAAAACAATACTCTGGTAATAAGCAGAAAATATATGGTGGCCTCTGATTTATAACTTTTGCCGTTTAAGGCCGGGGCTATGTTTTTACGCGAAACAGATAACCTGGCGTATAGCCAAAAACAGAAAATTATTGAAATAACACGAACAGAATGAAAAAAGAAACCAGCATCAAACTATTTGAGCAAAAGCAGATCCGCTCCACCTGGGACGAAGAACAGGAGAAATGGTACTTCTCGGTTGTCGATGTGGTGGGCGTTCTTTCTGAAAGCATCGACCCGCAAGCGTATTGGCGCAAACTGAAACAAAGGTTGAAAGCGGAAGGAAATGAAACCGTGACGAATTGTCACGGTTTGAAAATGGTTGCAGCCGATGGCAAAATGCGTTTAACCGATGTTGCTGATACCGAACAACTTTTTCGTATAATTCAATCTATACCTTCGCCCAAAGCCGAACCTTTTAAACTGTGGATAGCCAAAGTAGCCCGCGAACGGATAGATGAAATAGAAGACCCCGAAATTGGAATCGACCGCCTCATGGAAACATACCTGCGCAAAGGCTACTCAAAAGAATGGATCAATCAGCGGTTAAAAAGTATCGAAATCCGCAAGGAACTGACCGATGAATGGGAAAATCGCGGCGTACAAAAAGGCCAGGAATTTGCCATACTTACCGATGACATTACGCAGGCCTGGAGCGGATTTTCAACCAAACAATACAAAAAATTCAAAGACCTGAAAAAAGAAAACCTGCGCGACCACATGACCAACTTGGAATTGGTACTCAATATGCTTGCCGAAGCTACAACAACAGAGATTTCGAAAGAGAAAAAACCAAAAACGTTTCCCGAAAACCGTAAAGTTGCCAAACAAGGCGGTACTATAGCATGTAATACCCGTAAGGAAATTGAGGAGAAAACAGGGAAGAAAATTGTTACGAATCTCAATGCAAAACAATTGGAACAAAAACGGCAAAACGATAAGTTGAAGGAACAAAATCAAACTGAAGAATAATGGCAAAGAAAATAAATGAAGCAACTTCAACTGATTTACCGATTGTTCAAAAGTTGGTAAACGAATACGGCTGGAAAGTTGGCCCTCGCCGGCGCGGATAGCACCCAATTTTTATTCGCTTTTTAATAGATAAAATTCGGACGAATTTCTAAAAACATATCGTCTTTCGTTTTCTCGACAGCATAGGGGGATGAACGATTTATGGAATAGGTTCTCCGGTATATTCCTCTATGAGTCCTTATTTCGTACCAGGTAACTCAGTTATTGTTATAAATGATGTTGCGCGAAAGAAGTAGGTGGGTCCCAGAACAGAAACCTCCAAAGGGAAAAAAGCAAAACAAATCAGAGAAGCTTTTATACAAAACCCTCCCTTGTCTTACCCTATCTTAAAAATCAACCGTCTCCCGATGCCATTATTTTTCGTTATCAGTGATTGAGGAACAGCATGGCAGGTACGGCTATTACCAAAATCAAAGCATAAATAGACAAAATTACAATGGTAAATATGCCTAAGAACTTAAACACTGATTTTAGGTTCCGGAATGCGGAATTCATTGCGTTCGAATTTTTCATATTGTTCTTTTTAGTTTCTACCTATCAGGCTTTCAGGTTATGACCGTTGTTTAAAGTGGTTTCTGCCTCCACTATTATTTTTCATTTGCCGTATGGAACCCTCAG
>JAJZSZ010000192.1 GCA_021849365.1 Bacteroidota bacterium
GATCTCCAAAGATCCGTATGTAATTAATTTTGAGGGACGCTACCTGATGTATTATTCCATTCCGCCTTACAAAGATCAGTCGAATCCGTTGCAGGGCTGGGGAATTGGCGTTGCCGAAAGTCGCGACCTGACCAACTGGGAAAAGATTGGCGAGATTATTCCGGAAGGTGAATACGAAAAGAAAGGGCTTTGTGCACCCTGTGCATTGGTAATTGATGGCAAAGTAAACTTGTTCTATCAAACTTACGGAAACGGGAAGAACGACGCGATTTGTCATGCTGTTTCCGACGATGGCATTCGTTTTACACGCAATGCCACCAACCCGATTTTTCATCCAACCGGCGACTGGAACTGTGGACGGGCCATCGATGCTGAAGTTTTCCGAGTTAAAGATAAATACCTGCTTTTCTTTGCTACCCGCGATCCGGAATATAAAATCCAAATTCAAGGGGTGGCCTCGGCTCCGTTAAGCACAAAATTTAACCGTGAAGACTGGACTCAACTTACCGACTCGCCAATTCTGAAACCCGAATATCCGTGGGAAGGAATGTGTATCGAGGCGGCTTCATTGGTTCAGCAGGGCGATTGGCTGTATATGTTTTATGCCGGAGCTTACAACAATAATCCTCAGCAGATTGGAGTTGCCAAAAGCCTTGATGGCGTGAAGTGGGAGAGACTTTCGAACAAGCCATTTTTGACAAACGGAGATCCCGGAAGCTGGAATTACAGCGAGTCGGGCCATCCGCACCTGTTTAAAGATACCAATGGCCGAACTTATTTATTCTACCAGGGAAACAACGATAATGGCAAAACCTGGTATTTGTCGAAACTCGAAGTTTTTTGGAACGAGAAAGGACCTTATCTGAAATAGTCGGCTTAGAACTTATTGAAATGAATTTTTCCAAAATCAAGTTCGCTGGCTGGGCGACCCTCGTGCTGACGTTGTGCATATCCAACAGCCACAATACTCAGCACCCGGAATCCTTCAGGAATATTTAAAAGTTCTGAAATGTATCCTTCGCTCATTTTTCCTTCAGAATATTCACGGCCGCGAATTTGAATCCAGCAGCTGCCCAATCCAAGCGAATGTGCTGCCAGATGGGTAACAAATGATGCGATTGAAGAATCTTCGATCCAGGCTGAAGTTTTGCTTTCGTTTACCAAAACCACAATGGCGAGTTTGGCCGTAAGCAGTGGCCCCGCACCATGAGGTTTGCATTGGGCCAGTTTCTGAATAAGTTCCTGATCGTCGACAAAAATATATTCGCCGGCATTCGAATTTTTTGAGCTGGGAGCGCGCAAAATGGCTTCCTTCAGTATATCGAGCTTTTCAGGTTCAATGGCCTGTTCGGTAAATTTCCGTACACTTCTTCGGGTTCGTAGCAAATCGATCATTTCTGAATGAATTAGTTTCTTGATTACAAAGCAAAAAAAATGTCAACTTTCAGACAACTTTTTGTCCGGTTTGGTCATCTTTACAGGTAAAGATTTAACATGATGTGGAAAATACTTTTTTTGATTGTGATTGTTTTTTCAGCCTGGTCATGTTCCGAAAGTAAGGAAGACGAACTGGAATCGTCAGATTTGGTGATTAAAACCGGAACTGTTTGTGGCTGGTGTTCAAAGAATGATACCTTGACAATTTCAGGAAAGACTTATCGGTACGTGAACTTTATTCAATGCAGCACAACAAATCCTTCGGTTAAGGAAAGCGGTGTATTGGAAGCTGCAGAGACAGAATTGTTGTTGAATGCTTTGGATTTTCAGGAGTTTAAAAAAATCGATTTGAACAGCTGCAATGTTTGCTTTGATGGATGCGACGACTGGATTACGATTAAAAATGGGACAGAAACGCATTCCATCAGGTTTAGCCGTAATGATCCTAAACTTCAGTCGACAAAGTCGTTTGTCGATCAATTGAACACAATAAAAGCAAAGTACACAGCAGGTAATTAAATGTCGGAATTACACTAGTCGCCATCTCCTCATTTTAAATTCGTATAATTGCCCCATATTTGGAATTGATTCTGAAATCGGGAAACCTGTGGCAAGAGATAGAAATCAGTGGGTAGATGTTTGGAGACGGTTTCGTCTGGGCGATCGTTTTGCTTTCAGTGAGATCTACGAAGAGTTCGCTGAGGTTTTATTTGCTTATGGGATTAAAATTACGAGCGATCGCGAATTGGTAAAAGACTGCATTCAGGATCTTTTTTTCAATATCTACCGATACAATATTAAACTGCAACAGCCTGAATATCTTGAGTTTTATTTGTTTCGCTCGCTAAAAAACGATCTTATTCGCAAATTGAAAAACAAAAACCAGCAATCAAGTCTGACGGATGAAAATGTGGTTCTTTTCGACTTAAGATTCCTGGCAGAACAGGATAATCACGAACCCGAAGCGGATGAGTTGCGCATCGAAGCCTTGCGGAAAATCCTCCAGACCATCAGTCCGGAAAAACGTGAAATGCTTTTCCTGAAATTCAGTACCGGCCTTAATTATGCTGAAATTGGCGAAATCGTAGGTATGAAAGCTGATGCTGTTAAGAAGCAGGTTTACCGCACATTAGACGATTTACGTGACCGGTTTGGTGAAAAACTGCTTTCTCTGTTTTCCATTCTTGTTAGAGGTTGATTTACAAATTATTATCTGGTCAAATTCCTCGGATTTTTCACTCGATTTATTTACTTCAGGCTCCGTTTTTAGCCAAACACTAAAAATTTTTCAAAAAAAATGTCCCTTTTTCGGAGGTTGATACTCTTAGAGATATAAACACCGAAAAAATGGCTTTTTACGATCAGAAATATATTGAAAATCCCATGTTTACGGATTGGGTTTTCCGGCCTAATCCAATGTTGGATCGGCATTGGGAGAAATACCTTTTAGATCATCCGGAGGAGGAAGCTCAAATTGTTGAGTTGAAATCGCGCCTTCTTGAGTTGAAATACTCTGACGAAACGTTGCTCCCTGAAGAGAAAATTGAAATTGCCGAGCATGTTATCGATCGTATTGAGTACGAGGACGAAACTAAGAAGCGCCGCACAATAATCCTGTCATTTATGAAGTATGCTGCTGTGGCAGTGATTTTTGCAGTTATTGGTGGATTGGTGGTTTATCTGAAATCGGCGAATGAATCGGTTTATAAGCAGATGGCCGGACAAATTGTGCAAATTCCGTCGGAAGGAAAAGGTCCGGTGCTGATTACTGCTTCGGGCGAAAACCTGAACCTGAAAAAGACCAGTTCGAGTGTTGACTATACCCAAACCGGAACAGTTGTGCTGAACAACGATTCGGTTTTGAAAACGGCTGTCGAAGATTCAAAGGCAATGAATCAGCTGATTATTCCTTACGGGAACCAATCGAAACTGACGCTGGCCGACAATACCGTTGTTTGGCTGAATGCTGGCAGTCGCCTCATCTATCCAACCGAGTTTACAGGGAAAACACGCGAAGTTTTACTGTTTGGTGAAGCTTATTTTGAAGTGGTCAAAAATGCAGATAAACCGTTTATCGTAAGAACGTCCGACATCCAAATCAAGGTACTTGGCACCCATTTTAATGTTTCGGCTTATGCCGAAGACAAAGTAATCCAGACGGTTTTACAGGAAGGTAGTGTTGAATTAAGTAAGAATGATGCCGGTTTCTTCGGCGAACGAATCGTCATGAAACCGAACCAGATGGCATTGTTCTCGAAAACGACCAGCGAAACGGCACTGTCGGATGTTGACGCAAACTATTATATTTTGTGGACTAAGGGATTGTTGAGTTTCGATGAGGTTGATTTTGACAAGATTCTGAAAAAAGTTGAACGTTTTTATAACATCTCAGTTGATTTTTCGGAGCCAACATTCAGGGCAATCCGTATAAGCGGGAAGCTTGATTTGAAAGGGACACGTGAAGAGGTACTGGAATACCTCGAAAAAGTGTCGTCAACGAAGATTAAAAAACTTAACGAAAACCAATACATCGTGAATAAATAGAAAACCGGAAAATGCTGGAACATTTCCCGGTCAAAACAAATACGAGTTACTAGTTCAGTATTTATTATTTAAACAGTTCAAATCTATGAAAAAAAAGTGGTTAACCGGGCATCCTTTTGAGGATAGCCTAAAAAAACTCTTGCGAATTATGCGACTTACTATCCTATTGCTGTTGGGATGCATGTTGACTGTTTCGGCAAACAGTTATGCACAAAAAACCAAGTTGGACATCAACATGTCTAACACCTCAATTCGGGATCTTTTTGGATTTATAGAAGCAAACTCCGAATTTGTTTTCCTATATAGGAACGACGACTTTAACGTAAACAAAAAAGTAGTTATTCGCTTAAAAGACGCTACCATCAACCAGATTCTGGATGAAGCTTTGAGAGGTGAAAATGTGTCGTACGATGTTTACGAACGCCAGATAATCATCCGTAAGGCGGGCGATGTAATCAACAGTCAGCAAAAAAGAGATGTATCCGGAGTTGTTCGGGACGTAACGGGAGCACCCATTCCTGGTGTGTCAATCGTTGTAAAAGGAACATCGATGGGAGCACTGACTGATATTGACGGGAAATTTAAGCTCACAGTACCCGGCGATGCCAAAATATTGGTATTCTCGTTTGTAGGTATGAAAACTCAGGAAATTCCAGTTGGCACTCAATCGCAGATTAATGTGACTTTGGAAGAAGAAACCGTTGGTATTGAAGAGGTTGTTGCTGTAGGTTACGGAAAAAACTCGCGTAAAAACCTTTCGAGTGCTGTAACTTCAGTTAAATCTGACGAATTGAATAAAGGAGCCATCAGCGATGTTGGTCAGCTTTTGCAAGGTAAAGTTTCGGGTTTGAATATTTCATCAAGTGGTGATCCAACCCGCGGAACTACCATCATTATGCGTGGTGCTTCAACCATTAACAGCTCGCAAAGCCCTTTCTATGTAATCGACGGTGTACCTGGAGCCGATATTTCACTTGTTGCTCCTGATGATATTGTTTCGGTTGACGTTTTGAAAGATGCCGCTGCAACTTCAATCTACGGTAACCGTGCTACCAACGGTGTAATCATGATTACTACCAAAAAAGGGAATAAAGACAACGAACAGATTGCCTACAACGGATATTTTGGTGTTGAAACCGTGTCGAATCAATTGGATGTAATGAATGCCGACCAATTGCGGTCATTTCTTACAAAAAACAACATGTCGTTCGATCCGAAAGACGATCAGGGTGCCAATACCAACTGGCAGAAAACGATCCAGCGTTCGGCAGCAATCTCGCAAAGCCACAATATTTCGTATAGTGGTGGTACCAACCGTAGCAGTTACATCGCCAGCATAACTTACATCGATAAACAGGGTGTTTTGATCAGCAGTGGTCAGAACCGTCTTGTTGCCCGTATGGCTATCGAACAAAAAGCTTTCAACGACAAAGTAAAGTTTGGTTTGAATGTGACCAATTCGAATGTAAAGAACACGAGAGTTCCACAAAGGAACACAGCTTTATTGCAGGCAGCTAAATATTTGCCGGTAAGCAAACCTAAGAATGATGATGGAACTTACTTCGAGAACTTCAACCACTCCGGGTATTTTAACCCGCTGGCAGTAATTCAACAAGCTGATGATGATTCTAAAGTCAATACTTTATTGGGCAGTTTTACAACTGAAGTGATCCTTCCTTTCGGTTTAAAATACAACCTGAATTTGTCTTATCAAAAGAATACATCGCTGAATGGAGAATACTACAACAGTTATTATGCTACAAACTATAACAGTGCCCAGTTCTATAACAATCCTGATCCACCAGCAAATCACTGGATTTTAAATTTTGGCCAAAACGGATTGGCAACACGCAGCACATACCAAAGCACCAATACAATTCTTGAAAACTTTGTTACCTGGAATAAGTCATTTGGAAAGCACAACGTCAATGCTGTAATTGGTTATTCATGGCAACAAAACGAAAATGGCGATGGTTTCACTGCCTCAAACACCAATTTTCCGGTTGACGATGTTAGCTACAGAAATCTCGCATTGGGTAACTACACTTCAGTAAATGGTTTCATTGTAAATTTTGGAGATGCTTATGCTTACCAGAAAACTCGCTTGATTTCTGACTTTGCCCGTTTAAACTACGATTTTGGTGGCAAATACTTGTTGCAGGCTTCTATTCGTCGTGATGGTAGCTCGGTATTTGGAGCAAACAAGGAATGGGGTTATTTCCCTTCAGGAAGTATTGCATGGAGAATCGATCAGGAAGGCTTTATGCAATCACAAAATGTATTCAAAGATTTGAAACTTCGCGCCAGTTACGGGGTTACCGGTAACTCAACAGGATTCGATGCTTACACGGCACAGTTCATTGTAGGCCCACTCGGAACATACTATTACCAGGGAAAACAAATCTATGCATATGGCCCGAATAAGGCTGCAAATCCTGACTTGGAATGGGAAAAAACAGCAACATCAAACCTGGGTTTAGACTTTACTGTATTGAATGGTAAAGTAAGTGGTTATGTTGAGGTTTATAATAAGAAAACCACGGGTATGATCTATTCTTATGCTGTTAATCCGGTTTTGGTTCCCGCAGGTTCAATTACCGCCAATGGAGGTGAGATGTCAAACAAAGGTATTGAATTGAGTCTTACAGCAACTCCAGTTAAATCGAAGGACTTTAGTTGGACAACAAACTTAAATTTATCGCACAATAAAAATGTTATCGAGAAATTGACAAATAACATGTTTATTGGTGGTGATTCTGTGCGAATTACACAGCCTGATGGTGGTGGCCAGACAGGAAGTACACTTCAGATTTTAAAAGAAGGAAAACCAATTGGCCAGTTCTTCTCGTTGGAATATGCAGGTAAAAACTCAGCAGGAGTATCGCAATATGTGGCTAAAGACGGCAGCCTGACTACAAACCCTGGTATTGGTACCGATTACCACTATTTGGGATCACCACAGCCAAAGGTTCTTTTGGGTTGGACCAACGATTTCAAATACAAAAACTTCGACCTGAACATCTTTATCCGAGGCGTCTTTGGAAACAAAATTTTCAATGCCACCCGTGCCGATTTGTTCAGACCAAGTACTGCCAATACTTCAAACATTCTGGTTGATGCTGGCGATGAATCACCAACCGATCTTAATGTATACAAATATTCTTCCCGATTTATTGAAAACGGTAGCTATGTTCGTCTGGACAATGCCACTTTAGGTTACAATTTTAAAGGTCTCGGAAAATCGGTGAAGAACTTACGCCTTTATGTATCAGGAAGTAATTTGTTCATAATTACAAAATATACAGGTATCGATCCTGAAGTTGAACAAGGTGGTATTGCACCGGGTGTTGATTCAAACAACTTTTATCCAAAAACACGCACTGTGCTGTTTGGTGTAAAAGCAACTTTCTAAAAACTATTAAAATTGATTACAATGAAAAAATTAATAAAATACATCATTATTCCAGCTCTTGCGGGTTTATTCATATCCTGCCATGAAATAGATGTACCAATTACAACACAGATGACGCCCGATGTTTTCCCGCAAAACGACGCGCAATACGCACAAACTGCGGGAGCTGTATATTCAGTTTTCAGAGGCGAATATGCACATTCTATTTTCTTCATGAATACAATTAGTACTGATGAAGGGATTCTTCCTGCGCGTGGGGGTAACTGGTATGACAATGCAGGGTATATGAAAATGCATTATCATACCTGGGATAAAGACCACGGTGCAACCAACTCAATTTGGGGATCGCTCGAAAAAACAATTGGTGTAAACAATCAGGCCTATTACCTGCTGAATAATGTTATGCCGGAAGGAACAAACAAAAAGACAACTTTGGCAGAGCTTCGTATGATGCGGGCAATTTCGTTCTATATGCTGATGGATTTTTATGGCAATGTGCCGTTGGATACATTATATGGTGATTTCACACCAAAAACAAATACCCCAAGAGCTGAAGTATTTAAATTCATCGAAGGTGAGGTTAAAAAATCGATCAATAACCTTAGCGAAGAAACAGGGAACTCAACTTATGGCAGACCTACCAAATGGACCGCTTATGCTTTGTTAGCCAAGATGTATCTAAATGCCGAGTATTATACCGGAACTGCCCGTTGGAACGACTGTATAGCTGCTTGCGATGCGGTAATTAATTCAGGCAAATTTGCTATTGAACCTCGCGCTTCGTACCTGAAAATGTTCTATCCAGATAATGGTCCGTCGATGAAAGAATTTATTCTTGCAATACCTTACGATCCTTCAGCCACAGCTTATCCTGGAACCAACGGTATGATGTATCGCGCCCGTTACGATGTACCACGTTCCGAAAGAGCCAAATTCGGTCTGCCGTTTACGCCGAGTGCTGCGATGAGTACACTTCCTGAATTCTATGCAAACTTTAACGATCCAGGCGATATCCGCAACGACCAGTGGTTGACCGGCCTGCAGTTTATGAACGACGGAGTAACTCCGGTTACCGTAACCACAACCAAAAAAGGATATGATCAGTTTTATACAGAGATCGGA
>JAJZSZ010000193.1 GCA_021849365.1 Bacteroidota bacterium
CCATGGATCCGCTTACTGAAGTAGGCCAGATTTGCAGGAATCATGATTTATGGATGCACATCGATGCCGCCATGTCGGGTACTGCTGCCATTTGCCCCGAGTACCGTCATTTTTTGGATGGAGTGGAACTGGCCGACAGTTTTTCGTTTAACCCGCACAAATGGATGTTCACCAATTTCGACTGTAACTGTTTTTTTGTGGCCGACCGTTCTGCACTGATCAAAACGCTAAGTATCCTTCCTGAATATTTAAAGAACCAAGCCACTGAAAGCGGAGCCGTGTTCGATTACCGCGATTGGCACATTCAGTTGGGACGAAGATTTCGGTCGCTGAAACTTTGGTTCGTTATTCGTCACTATGGCGTTAAGGGTTTGCAATACCATATCAGGAAACATGTCGAAATGGCTCAGCAATTTGCTGACTGGATCAGAGCTTCAGACGACTTTGAACTTGTTGCTCCCGTGCCGCTCAACCTGGTTTGCTTTGCCCATAAAAAAGGTGACGATTTTAACCGTAGACTTCTTGAAACAATTAATAGCCAAGGGAAAATGTATTTTACCCATACAGTTATTAATGGCCAATATGTACTCCGGATGTGCATTGCACAAACCCACACGCAACCCGAACATGTAAGGAAGGCCTGGCAAATTATTCAGGAAACAGCAAGAGAATTGATTAGCAGAGAATAACAGAAAAAACATGTTCAACAACAATCTTTGAATTCCCGAAATTTCATAAGTGTAGTTTTTACATTTATTTATAATTAACTATTTTTACGCCAACAAAATTCGAATCACTTAAAAATTTTAATCATGATAAACTTAAAAGAACTGGAAATTTGGTTTGTAACCGGCAGTCAGGATTTGTATGGCCCGAAGGTATTGGAGCAAGTAGCAACAAACTCAAAAGAGATTGCTGCATTCTTTAATGCTTCGGCTCAGATTCCGGTAAGTGTAGTACACAAGTCGGTAATGAGAAGTATGGATGAAATAACCAACATTTGCATTGATGCCAACGCAACAAAAAAATGTATTGGTATTATTACCTGGTGCCACACATTCTCTCCGTCAAAAATGTGGATCAACGGCTTGAAGATATTGAACAAACCAATGCTTCAACTCCATACTCAATACAACCGCGACCTTCCATGGGCCGATATCGACATGGACTTTATGAACCTGAACCAGGCTGCTCATGGCGACCGTGAACATGGTTTTATTCTGACTCGTTTGCGCAAACCCCGCAAGGTGGTAGTTGGTTACTGGAAAGAAGAGGATGTTCAGCAGCGCATTGGTGTTTGGTCGCGCGCAGCGGCTGCATGGTATGATATGCAGGGAGCCAAAGTTGCCCGTTTTGGCGACAACATGCGCGAAGTTGCTGTAACCGAAGGAGACAAAGTTGAAGCTCAGATTAAACTTGGCTTATCGGTTAACACCTGGCCAGTTGGCGATATCGTAAAAATTATTGATGGGGTAAGCGAAGCTCAAGTTGATAAAGTAATTGAAGAGTATAACGCAGTTTACGAATTTGACAAAGAAGCGATGGTTGGCGGCAAATACCACGAAAGTGTACGCTACCAGGCTCGTATCGAAGCTGGTATCAAATCGTTCCTCGAAGCCGGCGATTTCAAAGCATTTACTACTACTTTTGAAGATTTACATGGTCTGAAACAGCTTCCAGGACTTGCTTCACAGCGCTTAATGGATGCCGGTTACGGATTTGGTGCTGAGGGCGATTGGAAACATGCAGCATTGGTTCGTGCAGTAAAAGTGATGGGTCAGGGATTGGATGGCGGTTGCTCATTCATGGAAGATTACACTTATCACCTCAACCCAACTTCAGGATATAAAGCTTTGGGCGCACACATGCTCGAGATTTGTCCTTCGATTGCCGATGGTAAAGTTAAAATTGAAGTTCATCCGCTTGGAATTGGAGGCAAAGAAGCTCCTGCCCGTTTGGTTTTCAATACTAAAACCGGTCCGGCCACATGTACCAGTTTGATAGACATGGGAACCCGCTTCCGCATGGTTGTTCACGATGTTGAATGTGTTGAACCTGAAGCAAAACTTGAAAAATTGCCAACAGCCAGTGCTCTGTGGATTCCACAACCTGATCTTAAAACCGGAGCTGCTGCCTGGATTTACGCTGGTGGAGCTCACCACAATGCATTCAGTCAGGCTGTTACTGCCGAATATATTGAAGATTTCTGCGAAATGGCTGGCATCGAATTGATTCAGATAAACAAAAACACATGCATTTCAGAACTTAAGAAAGAACTGAAATGGAACGACATGTATTATGTTTTAGCAGGTGGTTTAAAATAAACACGGATACAGCATCTTTACAAAAAAAAGCGCCGGAGAAATTATTCTTCGGCGTTTTTTATTTCATCGCTGGCCTCTTTCAACTGGGCGATTGCTTCCGATAGCTTTTGCTCAGGATAATACTTTTCATGAGCCAAATTAAGAAATCGCAGAATAATAAACGCATCAAAAAACTGGAAGAAACGTTTGCGGAACGAGATCAGGTTCGAGCTATATTTATTTATCTCGGACAGTTTTTCTGAAAAATTCAGTGATTCAAGATATTCCTGAACAGATTGGGGTAACAAAGACATAAATTCTGATAACGACGTGATTCGAAATAGCGAATCAACCCGATCAAATAAAACTTTCAGGTCGCAAAAAGCCGAAAAGTTATAGGTGAGAGACAAATCATCGTCATCGTTCATCCATTTGGTCATGGCAGCTCCAGTACCAAACGGAACCCGGTCGGAAACCCGCGCCGAAGGATACACATAGGCATCGTTAATTTCAACAATCTTCCCCAATTTGGTCAATTTATTGAGAAAATAGAAGTCTTCTCCTGCTTGCCGGCGGTTCATTCCACCTTGTTTAACGTATGCGTCAGCCCGGACTGCAAAAGCCGACCCAATGGTATAAATAGAATCCGGAAATCCTGCATAATCCAAAGCTTTCTTATAATAATGCAGATAATCTTCGTAAAGTCGAATCCCCAATTGCTGTTTCTGATCGGTCATTTCGTCAATGCGATGTTTAAAATTGAGCGTAGCAGCAAAACAGGATTTTCGGGAAAAGGCCTGTTCAATTTGCTTCAAATAATTCGGCGAGAACAAACAATCGGCATCCGTTGAGATAATCACACCATCAGCACGATTTATCGCATTAAACCGGCGAACAACCTCGTCCATGCCTATTTTCCGGGCCATTCCTGCACCGGCATGCCTTGCGGTTACCGAACGGGCGTAAATAGGATGCAATATAAGGTTAGGCCTATCGTTTGCAGCTTTCCAGTCGAAAAGCCTGAGATAACTTTCCTGATTGAATTGCTTGACAGCTTCGCTACTGTTTTCCGATTCATTAACTACCACAATAACCTCGCAGTTTGATTTTACCGGGTCGCATGCCCACAACGATTCCAGCGTGCGAAAAATCTCAGGCTCGTTCAGGCACGGAATCATAACAATCATCGATACCGAAGGTAAGACTTCAGCCTCGACAAATGGTGGATAAACCACATTGTTTTGTATATACCGGTCAGCAAACATTGATAAATTCTATTGATACGAAACAAAAAAATCCGAATTTCTTCGGATTTTCAGCAAATATATTTCTGATAAAACTATTTCAATCTTGATTTTGAGTAACGGGCGTTTAAACCTACCAGAATTTCCTTGGTAATATTATAAGCTTCGTCTCCAACAAGAATCTCGGCTGAGTTAAAAATGTATTTAAACTTTTTATCCTTGTTGTAAATTTTCACATAATTCATAATACTATCCAAAAGCTGTTTATTATTATCAGCCTGAATCTGAGCAAGTTTAGTCGACAATTCCTGATCCAGTTTGGTGATTTGCTGTTCTTCGCCCATCAGCCTGTCACGTTCCTGCATAGCGCGCTCCTGACTGAGGAATCCACCACGCTGCAATTTTTCCTGGAAATCAGCAGCCTGCGATTCAAAACGACTACGTTTTTCGCCATATTCCTTTGTAAAGGCTTCCTGTTGTTTAACAAAGCTGTCGTGCATTTCCTGGGCAAAGTCGTAGTTTACTGCCAGCGAATCAACTTTAATATAAGCAATACTAAGTTCTGAATTTTCACCTCCATTACCCGCACTGCTTTTACCGGAAACATGAGATTTATTCCCACTAAAATGGATCACATACAAACCTATAACTAACAAAAATAAAACAGAAAAGAGTGCAATCGATGTATTTTTCATATACTCAGTATCAATAAAATTTTGCCAAAAATAAAAATTTATTGCCACTATCTACCAATTCAACCGATTATTTTTCCATGCTAAATAAGATGTTTCTCTGGAAATAAAAATCGTCTCAAAAGCTGCGCAAAATCATACAATCACTGTGATAAACATCATTGAATCGGACCTCAGGTAAAGCGTATTTTTATTCGCTGAAATTAAAACAGTAAACATCATATAATGCTTAATAAATTAATTGCAAGTGCACTCCCATATATGCCGAAAAAATTAATCTGGATTTTTTCGAAACGTTACATCGCCGGTGAAACCATCGAAGATGGGCTGAATGCATCGCGTGAGTTAAACAGACAAGGAGTTGAAGTTACCGTGGACTTACTCGGCGAATTCATCTCAACCATAGAACAAGCTGAAGAAAACCGAAATAAATATATCGAGATAATTGAACGATTCACCTCAGAAGGTATCAAAGGAAACTTCTCGGTAAAACCAACCATGTTTGGTTTACTGATCGATAAGGACGTTTGTTATACTAATATTGAAGCTGTCATTTTAAAGGCCGTTGAAAAGAAAACATTCATCCGTATCGACATGGAAGACTCTCAATGTGTTGATTCGGAACTGGAAATGTACCGCAAGCTTCAGCAGAAATATCCGGCCAATGTCGGGTTGGTTATTCAGGCTTATCTTCGCCGGACAAAAAACGACCTGATTAATATGGGCGATATTCATGTTAATGGCACTCCGCTAAACTTCAGGCTTTGTAAGGGTATTTACATTGAACCAAAACATGTCGCCTTTAAAGCTTATGATGAAATACGCGAGCATTATCTTGACGACCTGATATATATGCTCGAGCACAATATGTATGTTGGAATTGCCACCCACGACAAATTCCTGGTTGACAATGCCATTCAAATCATAAAAGAAAAGAATATTGATAAAACGAAGTACGAGTTCCAGATGCTCTATGGTGTTACGCCGGAACTTAGAAGCAGTATCGTTAAACAAGGATATAAAATGCGTGTATATGTCCCTTTCGGTAAAGACTGGTTTGGCTACTCAACCCGCCGGTTAAAAGAAAATCCGAAAATGGCTTCACACATTATTAAAGCACTTTTTTTTAGGGGTTAATTTTAGGGGTTATTACCGAGGGAGGTTCATTTTTGTGAGCCTCCCTTTTTTTTATCCCGATGTATTTTTTATGTAAATTGACCGTTTTTTACAATGCTCCTTCAGTTAAACAAGCTAATTTTACATTTACTTTCTTGCCCCAAAGATTAAAACGATGTCGATTGATTTAAGGTTTTCGTGTTGCGATGCCGGAGAGAAATCTTCTTATTTAGTTAGAAGGTATATATTTCTGGACTCAGAAGCAGATACTGGATGCTATATTGACAAGCATATTCCGGAAGGCTCTTGTACGTTGATTTTTAACTTCAAAGGCGAGGTAAACATGAGCCTTTACTGTTCGCCTGATCAAAAGCTTCCGAGCTATTTTCTAGTACTGCCCTACCTTGGATTTGTAAATGTAAAAGCAGCTCTGCCCATCGATACCTTTGGTGTTGCCTGCAAAGCAAGTGTATTTTCAGCGTTTTTCGGTATAACTTTCGATGACTTCGAAACACAGTCATACAGAATGATTGAGGATGTGATTCCGCAGGAATTATATGAGCAGCTTGAAGGGGCTTGTTCTCATGAAATGCGGATCAAGATTTTTGAAGACTTCCTTTCAGCTAAAAAGAAAAGTGAGTACGCCCCCGACCAAATCGATCTGGCCTATGAATACATCTACTCATCGAACGGTTTGGTACACATCAACGAGCTTATTTCAAAATTGAATTTAAACAGCCGGTCGTTTCGTCGTAATTTTTTTCAAAGAGTAGGCGTTTCGGCTAAGTCGCTTTGTCGCATTGTTCGTGCAAATCAGGTTCTCAACACCTTGAAAGAATCAAGCGAAATCGATTTTCAGAGCGTTGTTTATTCCGGAAAGTATTTCGATCAGCCTCATTTTGTGAACGATTTCCGAAAATTCATTGGTGAGTCTCCAGGCACATTCTTCAGTCGTGACCTTCAAATAGTCAAAGTTTTTTCAGGCTTATAATCCAACCCGTCTTTATATTACGGGCTTCTGTCCGTTTTTTACAATGTTTTGATAAACAGCATCTTTAAATTTGTTCATCAACAAAAAGTAAACTGATTATGAAAGCGACAAAAGCCTTATGTACCCTGATTATCCTGGGTATCACAACAGCGACCTATGCACAGTTTAATATCAAAGACAAAGTCAAAGAAAAAACAACAAGCCGGACTGAAACACGCATTGACGAAGGAATAGATAAAGGAATTGACAAATTGGAAGAAGGTGTTGGCAAGCTTTTCAAGAAAAATAAAAACAAACAGGAAGAAATCACAGAAGAACCAGCAGAAACAAAGGGAAACGCTACAGAGGATGAAAATACAACAACTGCAAAAGCAGCTCCTTCGCTTAAAGGTTTTTCAAAATACGACTTCGTTCCGGGCGACAAAGTTCTTTATTTCGAAGATTTTTCTCAGGATGCCATTGGCGATTTTCCGGCGTTATGGACAACCAATGGCGGTGGTGAAGTGAAAAATGTAAATATTGCTCCCGGGAATTGGTTACACATGAACAAGGAAGATGCGGTTTATTGTTACACCAAACCAATAGCCTTTCCTGAAAACTTTATTATGGAGTTTGACATCATTCCGGATGGAGATTTTGCCAATGGCTACGCGCTGACTTTTTATGAAGACCCCGAAAATGCTGAATTAACTGACGACCTTTACCCAGGTAAGAAAGGAGTACATATCTCGTTTGAAGAAGGCCGTTGGTATACCAAAGGATACAATAACAGTATAGATGCAGGAGGCTGGATCGAAGGTGAATCAACAACAAAACCGGTAGTTCTGGAACAAGTCAACCACGTGATTATTTGGGTGCAAAACCGAAGGTTGCGCATTTACCATCAGGGAGCCAAAGCTTTCGACATGCCGACAAATATTCACGCAGGAACAAAATTTAACCGGTTGCGTTTCAGCGGATGGAGCACACACAGCACACCATATGTTACTAACATCAAAATTACAACAGCAGCACCCGATACCCGAAGCAAACTGATTACTGAAGGAAAACTGATCAGCTATGGTATCTACTTCGATGTAAACAAAGACGTGGTAAAAGCAGAATCATTCGGAACACTAAGCGAAATTGCCAAGACATTGAAAGAAAATCCATCGGTAAAAATCAAAATTATTGGATATACCGACAGCGATGGCGACGACGCCAAAAACCTCGATCTGTCAAAACGAAGGTCTGCCGCAGTAAAAAATGCACTTTCTGCCGAATTTGGAGTCGAAGGAGCTCGTATAGAAACAGATGGCAAAGGAGAATCTGAGCCAATCTCGCCCAACACAACTGCCGAAGGGAAAGCTAAAAACCGGAGGGTTGAGTTTATCAAAATCTAAAAACAGAGGGTTAAAAACCTAGAAAGCAAGATCTAGCCCCTCTTCAGTTTCGAGTTGCAATCTCAGGAACTTCAGACCCAACTTGTCATCAATCCCGAAATGCTGCGATTGATGACAACAGTAAAATAATCAGACTCCGGGAAAACAGAATTCAGCTTGAAAATCTCATGTATAGAATCTTTCATAAATCCTGCATGATTGCAGCATTCATACTTATACTTTTCTCAAAAACTTTCGGCAAGAACTGCGAACGAATGGTTTATATTTATGATATCGCTGTTTGTGTGGCTAATCCCGATTCGCAGTTATACAAAGCTAGTGTTGGATGTGTAAATCAGTTACTATTGAATTCAAGAAGCTCAAACGAATATTTTTCGCTTGATTTTCAACCGATGCGAATTCTTCAGTCTCCGACCTCTCAAGTTTTGGCTGGCCCCGGTCAAAGTGCCGGCGATTATCTGGTCTGGGGCGAACTGAAACAAACAGAAACGGGAAGATATTCCATAACCGTTTACCTGGTAACAGCCAAAACCCGACGCCTTGTCGCTAAAGGGAGTACAACATTTGATACTCCTTCTGAAGCCGAAAGTTCAGGCATGACGGCTGCATTGTCAATTGGCTTTGAAGGAGCAAGATCTCGCCCTATAATTGACGTAATTACTGAATTTGAGAAAAAAATTAAAAAGGAAGATGACCGAAAAGCAATTTGCCCGGAGCTGGTTTGCCTAAATAAAAATTCGGTC
>JAJZSZ010000194.1 GCA_021849365.1 Bacteroidota bacterium
TTCGAACTGTATATCGAGGAAAACAAGTGACGGATTAAGTTTCATAATCAACATTTCAGCCTCGGCTAAAGTGGTCGCCTTGCCAATAATATTGATATTGGATGCAACCTCACGTAATAGCGATTCAATTACAGAATGAAAAGCTTTGACGTCTTCTACGATTATTGCAGAAATTTCAGGGGTCATGTTTTGCAATTTTTAGAGTTATGGTTGTGCCCTGATCTGAACTGGTTGTTTGATAAATTATCTGATAACCCATTTCATTCAGGAGTTTTATTCTTTTTTCAGTTAATTCTCTGGCCCGCGAAGTGTAGAGTAATGGTGATTTACTGATTATCTCACCAGCTTTTTTAATTCCAATCCCATCGTCAGAAATAATAATTACAAGCTGGTTGTTTCCTTCCAATGTAATTTTTAATAGAAGAGTGCCTTTCTCTTTTTTTTGCAAAAGTCCATGGCGGATGGCATTCTCAACGAAGGGTTGAATAAGCATAGGTGGAATCGAAATTTCTTCCGGATTTATGTATGAATCCAACTCAAGTTGATAATCAAATCTGTCAGGATATATGAGTTGTTGGAACTCGATGAAGGTTTGCAATATCTCCAATTCTTTTATCAGTGGCATCTCTCCATTTCTTAATTTTTTCGATTTTGCCGAACTGGTCGAGATTGATGCTTCAAGAAAACCCCTGACCAGATTTGACATTCGGACCAGATAGTCGTTTGCTTTTTCGATATTGGCCGATAAAATCATAGATTGTAATGAAGCCATTACATTGAAAATGAAATGAGGGTTCATTTGAGACAGAATGGCTTGCAATTGGAATGTTTTAGCTTGCTTGTTGATTTGAAGCATACGAGTTCGGGTTTGAACCAGAAGCACAATAGCAAGGACAACTAAAAGAGAAACGAGTGCCAGCAGAGTGGGAAAGAACCAGGCTTGCTTCCAAAAAGCAACGGAAACATTGAGTATCATCGATGTTGATGTTTCTGAGTTGGGAAGCCCTGGTATTTTTGTTCTGACCTCAAAGTTTAATTTGCCGTCATATAGTTCAGTGAGTACTGCATAATCTTCTTTTTGCCATGAAGTCCACTCTCCATCACCTATTCTCCATGAATATTCCGCCATTTTAGGCTGATTAAAGCAGATCGTTTCAAACTGAACGATAGCTGTCCGCTCATTTCTTGGTAATTTGATTTGATTCAGGTTAAATGGAAGCGGTTTCCCGTTGAACGCCAAAATTCTGATATTTACACTATCCTTTTTGAATTCAAGAGCTTTGGGGTTTAATTTGACCACTTCTGTGCCAGTTGTCATCCAAATATTCCCTTTAGAATCTTTCATCGCTCCGTTTTGTCCAGGTTCAAGCCCTGTAAAGCCGTTTCTTTGATTAAAAAGAGTAAATTCTAGTTTCCCTTCGTGGTTAAATTTTTTCAAATCCATCAGGTAAATACCAGTGGGCTGACTAAATACCAGCCAGGTCGAATCTATTGAACTGACAAGATTCACGATTTCCGATATTTCTTCACTCTCAATTTTGCAGACAGAATCTTTTTTTTCGTTGTACCAAAGTAGCCCTTGCGTTCCACCAAACCAGGTTCTGCCATATGGATCTGTATAAATGGAGACGACCCCGGTAGATGGGAGTTTGCCACTTTCATTGCCGTAGTGTGTAATTTCACCAGTTTTCCAGCGGTATTTAGTAAGCCCTGACCCGTTTCCCATCCAAATATTCTCATTTCGGTCTTTCCCAAATGCCGAAACTGCCCCTTTCATTTTTAACTCTTTGGGACCATCTATCAGACGGACAATTTTGTGGTCGAGGTTATAAACTTTTACCTGCTCAAAACGTCCGGCAAAAAGCAATTCTAGCTGTTCGTCGTAAAATGTTGATGCCCAGACTCTGTCTTTTATACTACCAAACGATTTTCCATCATAATACACTATTCCGAAGTTATTCGGGAAGTAAAGTACTCCCCGTTTATCGACCTGCGATTGAAAATAGAAGAAGGAGCCATACTTCTGAAGGCTTTCGGCTGAATAATTGGTAATTGATGTACCATCGAATTTCATGAGTCCAAAGTTGTATGAAGCGAACCAGATGTTTTGTTGCTTATCTTCAACAATCGACCAGATCATGGGAAAGAATTCGCGTTTATAGGTTTCAAAACCGCCTGAAAAGACCTGGCAAAGTCCTTCTTCGGTGCCAACCCAAAGATGTTCATCTCGATCAAAAAGAGAAGCATTGATGTAATTTCCCTGGAAATCTTTTACCTCAAAGGTTCCGGGTTTCAATATAAAAAGCTGGCTCCTGATGTTTCCATTCATTAGTTCATGGCGAAAATTGCACCTGTTTTCCCCAAAAAGTTTTCCGTTGTTAATCCGGGCCACTAATACAATTTTGCCATGAAGATATTCGTAGATATTTATGTTGTTATACTCGTCCCACTCGTGTAACAATATTTCAGAGCCCTTTTTTTTAATTCTCATTTCACCTGAAACAACTTTCGCATGCTTCATTTCTCCGTCTTTAAATTCAAATACTTTATGGCCTGTACTAAGAAGAAGTGTTTTGTTTTTATCGGAATAGGCAATGGCCACAAAACTAGTGTTGTCCACAAGTTCAGGAAATTTTTCGATCAGACTGTGATTTTTACCATTCTCGAAATACCCGAATATTGTATTTGGGGCTGTTCCTAAATACCATATTTTACCATCGGGAGTTGGGGCCAGCTGTAGGTTCTGATGAGGAAACGGATAGCTAATTATGGTGCTCCCATCAATTGAGGAGATTCCTCTCTGTGTGACAATCCATATCTTTCCTGAATAATCTTCACAAATAGAGTTAATCAGGTTGTCGGTTAACCCCTCTTTTTCGGTAAAATTGGTAAAGCTCACCCCATTAAAACGGCTTATTCCTCCTTTAGTTCCAACCCATAAATAGCCACGGCGATCCTGAAACATGCTCCAAATCTGCATCTGCGGTAGCCCGTCGCGCATGGTGTATTGGCGATAGGGCGGGTGAGTGTATTGAGCCGGTGCCAGCAATCCTGCTATTACGAATAAAAATATAAATACTAAGCGGCTAAACATTTATCAAAGAATGGACTACAGTAAATTTATGTTTTTAAAGTCATAATAAAATCATCTCAAAATAAATTTTGTTCATTTTGCTTATGTTTTACGAAAGATTCTATGTATTCATATTTTTCGATTCATTGGTTAAAATATAGCTTTCGTTTAATCAAATGTATGGTTTGTGCATTAGATGAATAAGTTCTCGTTCTAAGGTCTTAATTTTAAAAGAGATCAAAAACTAAAATTAATAATCTTACGATGTCACAAAACCTTATTTCAGCTACTTTGTTGGCTCAGGATGCCTCCGAAGTGCAGCAATTACTTACGGATGCAAAAGCGAAACTAAGCTTTTTACTTAGTCTGCAAACTGACGATGTAATAACCCTTTTCAAAGTGGGTAATGTGTATCTGCCCTTTATCGATCTGGCCTACCAAACCACGATTGCTCACCCGGAAATATTACCAGGTGTGTTCGATAAAGATGAGTTTATTCGCGATTATATGCTTCTGAGCGCACTTCGTCCAATCTTTAACCAGATGAAAGAATTGCTGGAGAGCCTTCAGAAAACGTTTATGGCCGTGGGTAGCGATGCTATGATTGAAGCACTCGAAGTTTATTCCGCCGTTAAACAAAATAAGGACAAAGTTCCGGGATTGGCCGCAACTGCCGAGCAAACGGCTGTATTCTTCAAAAAGTCAAAGCCGAAAACCGAATCCTTGAAGTAATATAGGTTTTACCCTTGAGCGAGACCTTTGGCAATTGCTTATGATGCTTACTTCTGAGAGTTAAACAGACACTCGCAAGAGACTATTCGACATTCGGAATTGGCAAAGTGCCACTAGGGAGTGCCCGGAAGACACTCTGAAATGGTAATTCCACACAAAAAAGAGTCTTGTTACCAATCTGAAGTGAAAGATCGACACCCATGAATGGCAGGAAGCCACTCCGGAGTGGCAAATCGACACTTCAGAGTACTTCGGAGCCAGTCGAGTGTGCAAAAATGCCACTTTAGAGAGGGTGAAAGCCACTCGGAACCGTGATTTCATCCGATGACTTCAAGTCATCGGATAAGTGAAGAAAATAGTCCAACATTCATACAATAAAAATCCTAAAACAAAATTTCTATGAAAAAACTTCTACTTCTTTTTCTAATGCTGGGATGCTTTATCTCCATGCAGGCCCAGGTACAGAAAATGCTAGCTTTAACTGCTGCCGGGACTCTTTCGTCAACCTTAACAGTTGATGAGCAAAACACAGTTACCAACCTCATCCTTACCGGTAACATTGATGCCCGCGATTTTCGCACCATGCGCGATTTAATGCCAATGCTGGCTGAGATTGATTTAAGCGGGACAACCATTGTGGGATATGAAGGTTTAGAAGGAACCTCAAAATCCGGGAACACTATTTACCCCAGTAATACTGTTCCTGAAAATGCTTTTGAAAGTAAGCCAACCTTGGAGAATATAATTTTACCAAATTCAACGGAGGAAATCTCTCAGCGTGCCTTTTTATATTGCCGACAACTGTTGTCCGCAACACTACCTTCCTCGCTCCTGAAAATTAATGATCAGGCCTTTGGTTGGTGCAATAGTTTAAGTGTTATTACACTCCCGGAATCTTTAAAATATATTGGCTACCAAACATTTGCCACAACAAATTTGTCAACTATTTATATTCCAGAATCAGTTGAATATATTGGTACAGTTGTATTCTTTCAATGTAGTTCTCTGAGGGAAATAAATGTTAGTACTTTAAATGAAAAGTATAGTTCGGTTGAAGGAGTTCTGTTTGATAAAGGTATAACTGAGTTGATAGAATATCCGCGTGCAAAACCTGGAACAGAATACACAATTCCAACAGGAGTTTTAAAAATTTCGGTTCGTTCATTTGATGGAAGCGGTTTATCAAAGATTAATGTACCGGAAGGTACAT
Source organism: Bacteroidota bacterium (assembly GCA_021849365.1). Classification (GTDB taxonomy): domain Bacteria; phylum Bacteroidota; class Bacteroidia; order Bacteroidales; family Prolixibacteraceae; genus Aquipluma. The sequence continues at coordinate 5,016 of JAJZSZ010000194.1, forward strand.
TGGAAATAGGATTTGAAGCATTTGCCAATGTGCGAAACCTTAAAGAAATAAATATTCCTTCCAGTGTTACAAAAATTCAGGGAGGAGCTTTTGCTTACAATAATAATCTGGTGGCGATTTATGTGGATCGGACAATTCCGGTAACTCTTTACGGAAATGGAGTCTTTGATGGAATAAACAAATCCACCTGTATATTATATGTTCCGGGTGGGTCATCGGAGTTGTATCGCAATGCCACAGAATGGAAAGATTTCCAGAATATTATTGAATACACAACCTACGTTCCTGATGACAACTTTGAACAGGCTTTGATCGATTTGGGATATGATTCCGGGGCGCTTGATGATAATGTGCCAACTGCAAAGATAAGTTCTGTTGTTTTGCTCAATCTCGCGAATAAAAATATTGCAGACTTAACCGGTATTGAAAGTTTTTTAAAGCTTGAAAAACTTTATTTATCTGAGAACAAATTGACTGCACTTGATGTACGCAAAAATACACTTCTGAAAGTTTTGCATTGCCAAAACAGCCAACTGACAAGTTTAGATTTGACTGAAAATATTGCATTAACAGAATTGGCCCCTAACTTTAACCGGCTGACTAAATTAGATTTAAGTAAAAACACTAAGCTGATTAAGGTTTTTTGTCAATCAAATCAGCTGACAGAAATAAATGTCAGTAATTGCATATCTTTAATAACGCTTATATGTGGCTCAAATCAGCTAACCAATCTGAATGTTTCAAACAATAGTGCACTTGTTTATTTAGCGTGTGAAAATAATAAAATTGAAAATCTTGATTTAAGCAACAATTTCTCGCTGGTGAATCTTACTTGTAATAAAAACAACCTTTACAAAATTAATCTTCAGAACGGGAACAATGCAAACATGGTCGGAACCAGTAAAGGATTAAATGCCACCGAAAATCCCAACCTTCTTTGTATTCAAGTTGATAACCCTTTGCTGGCTGCAACCTACAATTGGCAAAAAGATTTAATCGCATCCTATTCTTCAGATTGTTCTCCAAAAACCTATGTTCCCGATGACAACTTCGAACAGGCGTTAATTAACCTTGGGTATGATTCGGGCCCGCTTGACGATTATGTGCCAACTACAAATATTAGCGGAGTAATCAGTTTGGATGTTTCAAACAAAGGAATATATGATTTGACTGGAATTCAGGACTTTATTGCACTACAACAACTTAATTGTTCATTAAACGGTTTAACAACGATTGATATTAGTAAGAATATTAATCTACAGAGTTTTTCATTCTATTCTAACCACTTAACATCGTTAGATGTAAGTAATAATAATAAACTGCAGCAGATTTATGGCAATAATAACTTAATAAGCAATCTTGATTTGAGCAAAAATCCTGAGCTTAATGCACTCGACTTTGGTAATAATAAACTTACAAACCTCGATTTAAGTCAAAATCCGCTGTTGTCGATATTAAATTGTTCCAACAATCAGATTTCAAATATTGACTTAACTTATAACACAAACCTTGAGCAGATTGCAGTTGGAGGAAATCCAATTTCAAATTTAGAAATAAGCCGAAATCTTAATTTAAAATGGTTTTATGTTTATTCTACTAACCTTGAAAAAATAGATTGCAGTGATAACAAGGTCCTTGAATCAATAGACTGTTCCAAAAATAGTCGTTTAATCTCACTAAATTTGAAGAATGGCAATAATTCAATTCTTAAAACTGTATTTGCAATAGAGAATCCTTTACTCTCTTGTATTCAAGTCGATGACCCTTCGCTATCTGCGACTTATGCTGATTGGACTATAGATGCACAAGCTGGTTATTCAAATAATTGTGCAGTTCCAGTTGCCAATGCCGGAATCGATCAGAACGTTAATGCAGGAGCTTCGGTTGTTTTGGATGGTTCGTTGTCGTTCGATTCTTATGGCGACCCATTGACCTACACATGGACCGCTCCCGCGGGAATTGTTTTAAATATGGATGATCCGGCGAGACCGACTTTTGTTGCCCCAAACGTTAACCGGGAAAGAAGCTTTAGTTTCAATTTGGTGGTTAGTGATGGCTTGGTAAATTCCATTGCTGATGCGATTAATGTGACGGTTAAACCTATCAATACAGCACCGATCCTAGTTCTTAATAGCTTGACTGTTAAGTTGGATGCGTCAGGAAATTATAATCTTTCTCTAACTGATCTTAAATCATTAGTAGCAGGTACCACCGACGATAATGACAGTTTTAAAAACTTAAAGATTGTTGCAGAACCAAGTTATTTTAGTTGTGCAAATGTTGGAACCCCTATGAACGTCAAATTAACTGTTACAGATAGTGAAGGGGCTTCTTCTTCGGGTAATTCTTTAATAAAAGTTTTAGACGTTACACCTCCGACATTTTATTCAATCCCCAAAAATTATAGTGCCGTCTGTCTGTCTGGAGAAAATTATTCACTTCCAGATTTTTCTGAGTTATATCCTGCTAAAGAAGCTTGTTCGAAGGTGACCTATACACAAACCCCGGTGACAGGGACCATTTACACTAATTCGACGAAAGAAATAATTAATTTGAAAGCGGAAGATGAATTTGGGAATGCAACGCAGTTAAGTATTTCATTTACATTAGCCGTTCGTTCGAAGTTAAAATCAGCAGATATTAATTTTTCAAATGAAATTTGTGGGACACCAGTGTTGGAAGTTTATCCAAATCCGTTTAAGGATAGGGTTTATTTTGTTCTCACTAGCCCAAAGGAAACAAATGCTATATTGGAGATTTTTAGCAGTAATGGAACTAAATTGAAAACACTGTTTTCCGGTAAAATAATGGAAAATCAAAAGTATAACTTAGAATTTGCTCCCAAAGAAATGCCAAGTCAGATTTTATTTTACAAGCTTTTACTTGATAATGAGTTGACAACTGGGAAATTAATTCTTGATAAGTGAGAATCAAAAATTAAACAGATAAGGGCAGCTCAAGGCTGCCTTTTTTTGTTTGAAGATTTTTTTTGTTGAAGCAAGTACTAAGGAGAATGACTTCACAGTAATCCCAAATAATTTGGTATTTTCTGCAACATTTTGTACCAATCCTCTGTCAAACTTCCAGTATGAATGATGCTGAATTAATAAACCAGATCTTAAACGGGAATATGAATGCCTTCACGTTTTTGGTAAACCGTTACCAAAAACTGGTGGTTCATATTACTGGTCGACTGATTCAGCGTCAGGATGAGCTGGAAGACATTTGTCAGGAAGTATTTTTAAAGGTGTATCAAAATCTGGGGAAGTATCGCAATGAGTGCAAATTATCGACGTGGATTGCAACGATTGCCTATAACACGAGTATTAATTACCTGCGTAAATTTAAAAAAGGTGATGAGGTAAATCCGGATGATTCGGCGGCATTGCGCAATCTGACAGATTATCGGTCGGATGAATTTGAGAAGACTGATTTGCACCGGTATATTCG
>JAJZSZ010000195.1 GCA_021849365.1 Bacteroidota bacterium
GCCATCTTTGGTCATCCACGTCGATTCAATATTTATCACGCCGTCCTTTTCTATCCGGGTACGAAATTCGTTTCTTAGCTTTTTACTTTCAAAGCCTTCATTTTCAAGATTCCTGGTAGCCAGATCTTCAAAAGAGTCGAACTTCAATAGTTTAATGAGGGTTGAATTGGCCATGAGAATCTTGCCTTCGGGTGTAGTTCTGTAAATTCCGATTACCGCACTCTCAAATATGTTTCGGTATCTTTCTTCACTTATTTTCAACTCTTCTTCGGCCTGTTTCCGTTCGGTAATATCAAAATTTACACCTACCATGCGCACTGGCGCGTGATTTTCGTCGAAGAAGACCTGTCCTGAAGCTTTAATCCAATGTATCGATCCGTCGGGCCAAACTACCCGAAATTCGGTGTTATATGCTTTTTCGTTCCTAATGGCTTGCTGAGTGACTAGATCGGAGTATTCCCTGTCGTCGGGATGGACGCCTTGCAACCAGGCTTCGTAAGCTTTTGAAAGTACTTCTTTCTTAATTCCATACAGCTTATACATCTGGTCGTCCCACTCCAATATGTCGTTTTTTATATCCCAGTCCCAGATACCAACTTGTGACACGCGCGTTGCTGTTGATATTCGCTCATTTAAGCGCTTAATTTCGGTTTCGGCATATTTACGGCGTGAAATATCTTCAAGTGTTGCCACATTGTAAAGGAATTGTCCGTTATCATCAAAATTTGACGAAACAGTTAATGATCCCCATATGGTTTGACCATCTTTTCTTATGTAACGTTTTTCGGTTTTATAAACGGAAATCTCGCACTGTTTAAGTTTTTGGATATTTGGAAGGTCTGCAGCGAGGTCTTCCGGGAAGGAAATATCTTTAAAGGTTAGTTTTTGAAGCTCTTGTTCTTCAAATCCAACCATTTCACAAAAACGGGTATTCACCATCATGAATCGGAAATCGCGATCCACCAGAGCCATTCCCAACGGGCCATCTTCGTATATTTTCCTGAATTTTAGTTCACTTTCGCGCTGACGTTCCTCGGCCAGTTTCCGTTCGGTTATATTTCGGTTGGTACTGTGGCGCCCCATATACTCACCATTAGGGCTGATAATGGAACTGCAGCTGTGACTTATCCAGCGAATTTCGCCAGTTTTGGTTATGATGCGAAACTCAACGACGTGCTGACGATCTTCATCCTTGATGTCTTTAGTGTGTTGTTCAATTTTATTCCGGTCTTCGGGATGAATGATTTCATGGTTTAAATGTGGATTGTTGGTAAGTTCTTCAACCGAATAACCTGTAACGCGTTCACACGCTGGAGAAATGTACTTCAGATTTCCATCAGGCATGATCCAGTAAATCCAGTCGTCGGAATTATCGGCTATTAGTCTGTATTTTTCTTCGCTTTCGCGCAGGGCCTTTTCAGCTTCTTTGCGCTCTGTAATGTCGATTGATAGAATAAATACTCCTTCGGGCACAGGTTGAATACTCAGATCGAACCAACCACTCGTTCCGTCAGGAAAGATGAATTCGTTTTCCAGCTGATGTGGAATCCTTTCTTCGAGTGTTTTCTTTATTATCCTGAAAATATCGGTTTGTTCAATGCCGGGCCACATATCCATATACCTGTTGCCAAGCAACTCATTGTTGCTTCTTCTGTTGTGGATTTCGGCAGTACGATTCAGGTAGGTATACTTCCAGTCGAACCCAATAATCTGGCATCCTTCAAGCAGGTTGTCGAGTACACCGCGAAGGCGTTCTTCGTTTTTTATGATGGACTCATTCATTTGCGTTTGTTCCAGCTTCTGCATTGTGATTTCGCTGATTAGCTGAGTCATGTTCAGCAGAAAGTCCATCGCCACTTTTACTTTTTCTTTCGAAACAACAGGAACTTTTTCGAGGGCTTTCAGGTATTCATCTTCGTCGAAATGGTTCACCTGTGCTTGTTTCCTGAAGAATTGAATATTGGGTTTCTCAAAAAAGAACTGGCCTGAGAAGAGGTTAGCAATGTGCTCTCCGTTGATAATAATGGGAACCGCAACATCGACCAGTCCGTTAAGGCATTCGTAGAAATGATATTTCTCGCCTTCCCCCATTTTTTTTGACAATACAGTATCGCTAATGGTGCATTTTTTCGAGGTCTCGGGATTAACCCGATGAAACTGAGTACAAATCTGTCGCCAACCCGATTTTGACAATACATTTCCTTCCAAATCTAAAATAGCTGTTACAAATCCGGTCGATTGGTTGAATCCTTCGAGCAAAGTGTTCACTTTCCCGAAATCGATTAAATCTATAATATTCGCTTTCATTACCTCTATAAAATAAGTTGGATTTTCCCCTCGGCATTCCCCTATGCCACTGAGCATAACAAGTTACAGTTTTTTTTAAAATTTTATGTTATTGGCTTATTCGCATTATTTTTTAGAAAGCGGTATCGTTATTTTTTAAAATTACCTGCTTTTTTTCTACATAAAAAAGTAAATATTGTGGGTTCCAAACATAAATCATCTTGTATGCCGAATTCGTTGCCGGGTTGCGCAAGAAGAAAGTAAAGTTATCGCTTTCGGACGAAGCCGAATGGGAAGAATATTTCCTCGGGGAACAGAAAAAAGCCATCGAACTGAAAGCGGCTATAGAAACCACCGACCGCGACATCGACCGTATGGTTTATCAGTTATACGGCCTCACCGCCGACGAAATCCAGATTGTAGAACAAGCTTAAACCGGCATTTTCGGTTTCCGAAGAGTCTTGCGGCGCACCCTGCGCCTGTCGCAGCCCACTAATAGACGAAAGTTCCCAGCTCGGAGCGGCGAGCGCGGCTCATGGAGTGAGCAAGTGGCCACTCCGAGTGACAAACAGGGCTCTCCGAGAACCAAACACCCCTCTCCGAGAGGCAAATTTGGCACTCGGAGAGGGGTCGTCGGCACCCGGAGAAGGGTGCTGGAGTCTTTTTGCGGGGAATTTGTCACTCAGAGCAGGGTAACAAAAAAAGAGAGGCCGGCCCATGCCGGAAATCCTCTCTCTGTCATCCACCCTAGTATCACAATATGGGAAATTGAAAACTTTTTAATTGTTTTCAGAAGCAGGGGCAGTCGCTTTTTCTTTGGTAAACCGCTTTTTCAGATCTTCGTAAATGGCTTTTGCTCCCGGGGCATCGTATTTGGCCGCATTTTTTACCGAGTTGTAGTAACTCAGCGAACTAACGTAGCTTTCGGCGCCAGCCTGCATCGAGGTATCGTTCAGTTTATTTTCGAGTTGTAACACGGTACGGTAAAGGGGAAGTAACTGTTGGTACATTTTCATATCTTCGGTTAATTCATTATAGTTAACGTAAGCAGGGGCAAACTCGGGGTTCGACTTACAATAATCCAGGCATTTTTGTACAAACGGAAGAGTGCCGTCGCTCATTTTGGGTAAATCGTGCCGTTCGGTTGGCGAGAGTGCAATCAGGTAAGGTTTCAGGATATTTACCACTTCACTGAGCTTTGTTGTAGCTTCTGAAATAACACTTTCAGGAATGGATGAATTAACTTTGTTGTCCATAACGATATTGTTTAAAGGTTATTACATGAATTTTAATACAAATAAAGTTATGATAGTGAAAACTAAAAGTCAAGCAATTTAATATGTTTATATATGAACTGGCCTGTTTTTTACACGAATGGTACGATTGGGCATATGAACTGAAAAGTCGAGGCTAATTTTTTCAATTTCTTAACGAACAATCATTTTTTTGGAATAAAAACTGCGCGTCCTTTCGTTTCCTTACTTTTGTGGCTGAAATATACAGAGAACAGGAGCATGACAGAGAGCATATCTATTTCAGAAACAGCTAACAAACCTATTTCAAAACGACGAATCCGACTGGCCGTTGCGCTGGTTTATTTCAGCATGGGTTTGTGTTTCTCGTCGTGGGCAAGCCGTATTCCTGATATAAAAACTGAGCTTAACCTTAGCGATGCTCTGTTTGGCAGCATCTTGTTTGCCTTGCCTGTTGGTCAGTTCCTGATGATGCCTTTCTCCGGAAAACTGGTTACCCGTTTTGGCAGCCATAAAACACTGGCATTTGCACTTCCGGCTTACACCGTTTTACTTAGTAATCTGGGTTTGGTAAAGGCTGGCTGGCAGCTGGCCATCGGTTTATTTTTATTCGGATTGGCCGGTAACTTATGCAATATTTCGATCAACACTCAGGGCGTGGCAGCCGAACGAATATACAAACGCCCGATTATGGCTTCATTTCACGGAGGATGGAGCCTGGCTGGTTTTACAGGTGCATTAATCGGGCTGGCTATGATTAACCTGAACGTTTCGGTCTTCTGGCATTTTGTAACCATCATTGGTATTGTTTGGGCTATTGTCTGGATCAATTACCCGTTTTTAGTCAGAACTACTCCCACGCCGGCAACTCCTGAAGAACCACGCCGGAGTTTTTTTAATAAACCTGACAGCATCTTGTTACAGCTTGGGATCATCGGTTTTTGCAGTATGGCCAGCGAAGGTGCTATGTTCGACTGGAGTGGAATTTACTTTAAAGATGTGGTAAAAGCTCCGGCTTCTCTGGTGGTTTTGGGCTATACTTCATTCATGATTATGATGGCAACCGGACGTTTTGTTGCTGATTACCTCATTTCAAAAATTGGCCGAAAGAGATTGCTTCAGATTTGTGGTGTTATGATTTCGGCCGGACTATTTACCTCCGTTTTCTTTCCCTATCTGATTCCATGTACTTTGGCATTTATGCTTGTAGGGTTGGGCGTTTCGAGTATTGTCCCCACGGTGTACAGCGCCGCCGGACGACACAGCAAAATTCCGGCAGGAATAGCCTTGGCAACCGTTTCGAGTGTCAGCTTTCTGGGCTTTTTGATGGGGCCTCCACTTATCGGTTACATTTCGGAAGTGGCCGGATTGCGCTATTCGTTTGCTGTGATTGGTGTTTTCGGTTTGGGAATCAGCCTGATGGTTTCGCGAGTGAAAGCATTAAATAACGATTGATTGGTTTCTGCGAAAATGAACGAATCTGTTCCTTTTTGATTCATTCAGAATTATTGCCAACTTTATGGCTGAAAAGAATTTTCAGGCCCAATAACTAACTAAACCAAATTCGATGAAAACACTCGCTTTTTTATCCTGTTTCCTGTTTTTTGCTTTTGTATCATCGGGCTCCGACAAATTGATGGGTTCCCGCTTTCTGACATTTAATGCAGTAATCCGAGTGAACCAGATAGAAGTCGCCCGCGACCGTAATGTGGGCGAAGATGAGCGAAGCCTCCATACTCCGGCTGCGGTGATTCGGTTTCGGGAAGCGATTACCAAAGGGTTTCCGGGAGGAAAAATTACCTGGGCATTCAGCTGGCTCGCTTTGCACGATACCACTTCCGATTATCAAAAAATAAGGGAAATAGTTGTTGGTTACCATCATAAATACGGCGATGAGATTACATTTATCCCCGGCGCCTATTTTGCTAATGCTTACAATCCAATCGAGCAGGTGAATAAAGATTTGCACGATGGTCTGGCCAAAGTTTCTGAGATTGTTGGTAACGGTTACCGTCCGAATAGTGTTGTCGCAGGCTTTCTTTCCTCAGAGAATCAGGAATATCTGGCCAAAACAGAAGGAATACATGTTTGCCAGGGTAATATCTGGAGCCAATATGCAATTGATAACCAGGATGGCGACGGGGCGGTTTGTTACCCGTTTTATCCTTCGAAAGAGCATTTTTGCAAGCCGGCACAGGGTACCACCGATTTTGTCGATTGCGTCAATCTCGACGGTTGGACAACCGATTTTCTGGCAGCACGTCGCGAAGGTTTTGCTGAAGGATTCAACAGCCGGATGGGAGTGGGGCCTATTGAAACCCTTGGCAAATACGGATTGGAAACTGGTTTGAAAGAAATGATACATTCCACTGCAATTCATTTTGACCGTGGTTTTGAGCTGAACGGTTTTGCCTGGGTGACCAATTGCTGGGAAGTTTCGCTTCCGATTGATGTGGCCGGATTAACAGCCTGGTTGAGTGAAATTAAAAAGCGGTGGCCCGATGTGAAGTTTATTACCCAGGGCGAGTTTGGATTGATTTGGCGGAGCCATTACAAGTCAAACGATTTCAATTACCGGTTCGAAGAAAAAGGCTCAGGCATTGGCGGTTCGGATGCCGACAAGGAAATCCGCTGGTTTATGAACAAGGATTTTCGTTTGGCATTGCTTCGCTCGCTGAAATCAAATTCCGAAGCTGTTATCGATTTTACACGATATGATTTACCTGCCCGGGAACCCGCAGAAATGACACGCCGCTGGAGTTTGCTGGGCGAAATAAACCAAAAACAAACACGGCCACAGGATAAACCGGTTCCACTCAATCAGGTTCCTGAAACAATGAAGAAGATTATTGTTAAGCGCTATCCCGGGCTTTTTTAATTTGCTGCCTTGTTAATTAATTTTTTGAACCTGAATAAAATAATGTACCGACGAATCAGGTTTTGCAACCGGCATATTCGATTTGAAGTTTGGTTTGACTATGGGCATTTTGAAGTTTGAGGTGTCTGCTTTTTTGAAGCGATAATTTTGCGCCAAATTCTGATCCTTTTTTGGGAACTGATACCTGAATGAAGGCGATTGGACATTTTTCTCGTTGAAAGGATTCACCAGTTTCAGCGTGTCGTTGAGCACGTTTTGCGATAGTTGATATCCGATTTTGATGGAATCCGGTTTTTGGTCCTGTTTTGTTTGTGCTGATACTGAAGCGGTGATCAGAAAGCCGATGGCTAAAATAAATACTGCTGTTTTCATGGCCTAATCAATTTAAAAGCCCTTAAAGTTAATCAAACGACACATTCCAAAATGTTAAAACATTGAATTTAACATTTCGGAATGTGTCGTTATCAGGAGAACATCGTACTATTTTGCAGCAAGTAACCCTTTGTACTTCTCGCGGTGGTAATAGGCCAGAAACAAGTTTCCGGCAAGCAGTAATACCGCAACTGGTAAGCCGGAAGTATCCAGAAAAGTATGAACCAACAGTATATTCAGGATGATTGGAAATATCACAACCGTTGCCAACGGAACAAATCTTCCAGAAAGAAAGGCTATAGCGCAGAGCAATTCAAAAGTCTTCACAGTAGGCATCAGGTAAACCGAGGCTGCAAGCCCGTCGTTAAAAACCTTCATGTTTCCGGTTATTTCCGGTGTATCAAAAAGCTTCAGGAAATAAGCGATTGAGGCAAAGGCAAACATAAGCCCCATCAGGATTCTTACAATTATAGATGCTATTTTCATTAACTGATTATTTAGAGATTAAACGTTTTTTTCAAGATATTCTTTAAGCGAAGTCCCGATAATCCAGGTCCAGCCTTCTTCAAAGTTTTTTCGCGCAAAATCGGGCTCGCTTTCATGAAAGGTTTCCAATCCTTCATGAGTCAGGACAACAGTGGTTTGACCCTCAGTTTCCGAAAGGTTGAACGAAACAAGAGTATTTCCGGTATAGCCTTCGTACCGCCAGCTGTAGGCAATCTTTTGGTTCGGTATAACCTCTTCAACCCGACAAAGGTGCTTGTATTGGCGGTCTTCGGCAGGTCCACCCCAAAACTGAAACTCGCAGCCCACTTCAGGCTTAAACTCTGGCAAATCGAAATACCATAGTTTCATTTCATCTTTGTCAGTAATTGCTTTCCAGACTCTCGTGATTGGCACGGTGAAAGTCCGTTCAATTTTAAATGCTTCTATACTCATGAGAAACGATTTGATTACTTCAATAAACCATCAGGAGCGACAAAAAGTTTTGAGGTCTGTCAGATGGCTTATTTCAGGGTTAAATTTCAACTGACAGTTTTGGAAGTATTTATTTGAAACATCAATAATTTAGCTATTTTTGCATTGAATAAATATTCAATTAAAAACATGCCAAGAAACAAGGAAGCTAACCAGAAAGTGAGAGACGAACGCCGGGAGAAAATCTTGTCGTCGGCATTGCAGCTATTTGCCACGAAAGGGCTTGCTGCCACCCGAATAAGCGATATCGCCGAAAAAACCGGTATGTCGCAGGGATTGGTTTATCACTACTACAAGTCGAAAGAGGAGATTTTCGTAGAGCTCATTAATGGGGCGATGGCAAAAATGAATGAGGCCGCATTGAATTTGGAAAAACTTCCGGTTTCGGCCCGCGAAAAAGTAGTTTTGGCCGTTGAGGGTTTGCTAAAAGGCCTTGAAACAAACGTCAGCACTTCAGCCTATTATTTCCTGATCACGCAAACGGCTTTGACCGACGCCTATCCCGAAGAAGCCAAAGAGATTATCCGGACGCAAAACGATGTGAAATACGATGTCATGGTTCGCATTTTCAGGCAAGGACAGGCTGATGGTAGATCGGA
>JAJZSZ010000196.1 GCA_021849365.1 Bacteroidota bacterium
AAGATGAATTCAAAAAACTTCAGGAACAATACACGCCTGAAATTGTGAAGAAAATTGGCGAAATGGCCAAGAAAGTGGGTGGCCACGGCGGCATGGACTTTATGATGGACTGGCGCCTGATCGACTGTCTGCGCAACGGTTTGCCATTGGATCAGGATGTGTACGACGCTGCCCTTTGGAGCGCCATTGCACCACTAAGCGAAAAGTCGGTTGCTAACCGCTCCAACTCGGTTGATGTCCCCGATTTTACCAACGGAGCCTGGAAAACCAACGCCCCAGTTGAACTGACCCTGAAAGGTGGCGGAACCACCGGCGTTCGCGAGAAAAAGGTGGACGATTCGAAACAGTTGAATGTAAAATAACAAGCGATACAATCGATCGTTGCAGCCCTGTCAGGTTTCAGAAACCGGCAGGGCTTTTTTTATATGCTTCATGTTCGTCAGCTAAAGCAGACGGCAAAGGATAACTGCAAAACCTGAAATCCCATTATTATCAATACCTAATCCTGTAAAAAGATGTTCCGAGCCTACGGCTCTCTGTAAATTTTGCTAATAATTCCTGTGGACGGAATAAATTCGTTCGACTGAGCTCACGCCGAAGTCCATCCCTACAACACGTACCAAGCCTACGGCTCTCATTTTTTAATCCCGAAATGATACTTCATGCTGTGGATTTAATGATTCAATGTACACAGCATCCAACTTTGTTAATCCCGTAGGGATGATTCATGTTGTAGCCCATCGATTTATCGGTGGGTATGAATAAAAATATTTGACAGGAGTTCCTTAGGAACGGTGCATCTTCAGACCCAAACCTAACAGGTTTTGAGAACCTGTTAGGTTTGATTTTGCAAAGGACAATCGAAGGCAGAAGAAGGTTGTTGCTGCTTCATGCCCGTCAGCTAAAGCAGACGGCAAAGGATAATATCTCATTTTTCGGCGACTCCGTTGTTCAAAAAGCTATCCTTTGCCGTTCGTCTTTAGCGAACGGATACAGATTTTCCCCTTTTTATCAACATCCTCAAATTCAGCATAATGTTTTTGTAACTTTAAAAGAAAAATGACTCAGGAAGAAATCTCTCAAATTGAAGAGGATGTGTTTAAATATGGGCTGCTTCAGTTTAGAAAATATGACAGATATCTAACTAAGAATCTGATTGAAAATAAAATAACATTTGGGTCTTGCCAGAATTTCAATGATCCATTTGACTGTAATCTCCCAATAAATGTGGAATGCACTTTAAAAGATGTTCAAGACTTTACTATCGAGGCGAATTTCGCAAATGGCAATTTTAACCTTTCTTCTATTGCCGAGAAAGCAGATGAATTATATAGAAATCCTGAATTATTATATCATAGATTAAAAGATCTTATAATAAATCGAAGAAGATTCTCTTGCTTTAATTTAGCGAGAACCAAACACCATCTTCATAATTCTTTGTTCTGGGCCAATTATGCAAATAAGCACAGTGGAATATGTATGAAATTCTCTGGAGAATTGATCCGATATTACCATGATCTTTTTCACAATTTAATAGGCATTATTCCCGTAAAATATGCCAATGATGATATGATTCCAAAATTCAATTATTTTAAGAACAGGAAGTCGCGGGAAAGTTTTGCAGTTGAATACTTTTTTGGAACTAAGTCTAAAGAATGGAAATACGAGGAGGAAATACGCCTCGTTTATCAGCCAGATTTAGAAGACTTAGATTCATATATAAATTTTGAATTTAATCCTAATAGCCTTGAATCCGTTTATCTTGGGTGCAAGATTACGTTTAGTGAAGAAAAAGAGATATTGACTTGTCTTTCAAGCAAAAAATATGATCATGTTGACATCTACAAACTTGAAATGGATGATAAACTGTTTAAACTTAATGACATATTAATCAGACAAGGAAAGAAATTATAAATAACAAAAAAGCCGCTCCCATCTAGGAAAGCGGCTTTTGTATTTTGCGCCGTAGAGACGCCCTATTAGGGCGTCTCTACAACATTTTTGCAATGTATTATTCTTCGTGCGCGGCCAGCAACACTTCCAGGATTTTCTTTCCGGCAGCGGCAACGCTGGTACCCGGGCCGAAAATGGCAACCACACCGGCATCGTACAAATACTGGTAGTCCTGAGCAGGAATAACACCACCGGCAATCACCATGATGTCTTCGCGACCCAGTTTTTTCAGTTCGGCGATAACGGCTGGTACCAACGTTTTGTGACCAGCAGCCAGTGAAGATACGCCCATCACATGCACGTCGTTTTCAACGGCTTGTTTGGCGGCTTCTTCCGGAGTCTGGAACAACGGTCCCATGTCCACGTCGAAACCTAAGTCGGCATAACCGGTTGCAACTACTTTTGCACCGCGGTCGTGTCCGTCCTGACCCATTTTGGCGATCATGATACGAGGCTGACGACCTTCGAGTTTAGCAAATTTAGCGGCCAATTCCTGCGCTTCCTTGAAGGTGGAATCGTTTTTACTTTCTGCTGAATACACGCCTGAAATAGTTCTGATTACTGCTTTATAACGTCCAACATGTTTTTCGCATGCGTAAGAAATTTCGCCCAGTGAAGCGCGTTTTTTAGCGGCTTCGATGGCCAGTGCCAGCAGGTTGCCTTCGCCGGTTTCAACGGCTTTGCTGAGGGCTTCCAATGCAGCCTGACATTCGCCTTCGTTGCGTTCGGCACGCAATTTATTCAAACGTTCAATCTGCGCCAAACGTACGGCTGTATTGTCGATTTCGAGGATGTCGATCGGGTCTTCTTTTTCCAGACGGTATTTGTTTACGCCGATGATTCCCTGAGCACCGCTGTCGATACGGCCCTGTGTGCGGGCTGCAGCTTCTTCGATGCGCATTTTTGGAACGCCGGTTTCAACAGCTTTCGACATACCGCCGAGTTTTTCAACTTCTTCGATCAACGCCCAGGCTTTGGTGTACAATTCCTGAGTCAGTGATTCAACGTAGTACGAACCTGCCCATGGGTCAACTGCGCGGCAGATTTCAGTTTCCTGCTGAATGTACAACTGCGTGTTACGGGCAATACGGGCTGAAAAGTCGGTTGGCAAAGCGATGGCTTCGTCCAGCGCGTTGGTGTGCAGCGATTGGGTGTGACCCAGTGCAGCAGCCATTGCTTCGATAGCGGTACGGCCTACGTTGTTGAACGGATCTTGTTCAGTCAACGACCATCCTGAAGTTTGCGAGTGGGTACGCAATGCCATCGATTTTGGGTTTTTCGGGTTGAACTGTTTCACCAGTTTCGCCCAAATCATACGGGCAGCGCGCATTTTGGCGATTTCCATGAAGTGGTTCATCCCCACAGCCCAGAAGAACGACAAACGTGGCGCGAAAGCGTCGATGTCGATGCCTGCTTTCACACCGGTGCGGAGGTATTCCAAACCGTCGGCCAGCGTGTATGCCATTTCGATGTCGGCAGTAGCACCAGCTTCCTGCATGTGGTATCCCGAGATAGAAATCGAGTTGAATTTCGGCATGTTCTGCGAAGTGAACTCGAAAATGTCGGCAATAATTTTCATCGAGAATTCCGGCGGATAGATGTAAGTGTTACGCACCATGAATTCTTTCAGGATATCGTTTTGGATGGTACCGGCCAACTGATCCATGGTGGCGCCCTGTTCCAATGCTGTTACGATGTAGAAAGCCAAAACGGGCAATACAGCACCGTTCATGGTCATCGAAACCGACATTTTATCCAATGGAATCTGGTCGAATAGAATTTTCATATCCAGAATCGAGTCGATAGCCACACCGGCTTTACCAACGTCGCCAACCACGCGAGGGTGGTCAGAGTCGTATCCGCGGTGGGTAGCCAGGTCGAATGCAACCGACAAACCTTTCTGACCGGCAGCCAGGTTACGGCGATAGAATGCGTTCGATTCTTCGGCAGTTGAGAAACCGGCGTACTGACGCACGGTCCAGGGCTGCATGGCGTACATCACCGAGTACGGTCCGCGCAGGTAAGGAGCCACACCGGCAGCATAGTTCAGGTGTTCCATGCCTTCGAGGTCCTCTTTGGTGTAAACCGGTTTCACCGGAATCTGCTCCGGAGTGATCCAGTTCTTTTCAATCTGGTTTTTAGCAGCCCATGCGGCAGTATCAACCGCGCCGGGAGCTTCTTTTATATTTATTTTTTTGAAATCTGGCTTCATAATTTGATAGATTTTAGATGATAGATTTTAGATTTTAGACTAACCGGTTCTGAAAGGAAACCATCATTTTTATGATTTCAGAAATCATTTCGGAGACAGTGCCTAACTCACTTTCTGAAATATATTCCAGATCTTTTGCGAGAATGAGCAAAGTATCCAATTCGAAGAGTGAACCTCTGGCGATATTCAGAAAATGACCAAAATCGCGATCGGTTCCCCGACCTGCACCTTCAGCAATGTTTGCAGGAACTGAAACAACTGCCCGTCTGATCTGTGAAGTCAACCCGTAAAGCTCGTCTTTTGGGAGCTTTTCCGTGATCTCGTACACCGCTTTAACGAGAGTCCTGGCTTTCTGCCATATCTTCATTTCCTTGTAGTTATGCATTTCCGGGCTTTAGTCTATTGTCTAATATCTAAAATCTGTTGTCTTATTTTATATTCCCAATGATGCTTGATATTGTTTCAATTCAGCCAACAAGTTGCTTTTTACGCTGATGAAGTTTGAAATGCCTTTGGCTTTCAAATCATCAGTACAGGCAGGAGCACCGGCAACTACGAAGATGGCTTTTCCGCCAAGGGCTTCGAATGCAGCTGGAGCAAATTCAGCATATTCGTCGTCCGAACTACAGATTACCACGATGGCAGCACCGGCTTTTTGAGCAGCTTCAACACCCTCTTCCACAGTTTTGAAACCGTTGTTGTCGAGTACATCGAAACCGGCTACAGCAAAGAAGTTGCAGGCAAACTGGGCACGTGCTTTGCGCATGGCCAGGTTGCCAATGGTTAACATGAATGCCAGCGGACGTTTATTTGTTTTTGAATAAACATCGGTTTTGTAACGAAGCGCTTCGAAAGCCTGAGCACCACGGTAGGGTTTCAACGTTTCGATTTCGGCGCCTTCGGCAGTTAAGTCAACCGGAGCAAAAACAGCGGCATCCAATTCGCCTTCTACTTTTTCGGTGAAATTCGGGAACTGGTTAACTCCCAACAGGTTTTCGCGGCGGGTAGCCACGTTGCCGTCGCGTTTGGCGGCCATCTTTTTCACTTCAGCCTGAATGAATCCTTCGCGCAAAGCAGCGATGAATCCACCTTTTTCCTGAACGTCGATGAACAGTTTCCATGCATTTTCAGCAAGAGAAGCGGTCAGTTCTTCGATGTAGTATGAACCTGCGGCTGGGTCAACAATTTTCGAGATGTGCGATTCTTCTTTCAGCAACAATTGTTGGTTACGGGCAATACGATCAGAAAACTCGTTGCTTGCCTCGTAAGCAGCGTTGAAAGGAAGAACAGTGATTGAATCGGCACCACCAATTGAAGCGCTCATGGCTTCGGTTTGGGTGCGGAGCATATTGACGTAAGCATCGTAAACGGTTTTGTTCCAGCTTCCGGTTTCGGCATGAATGGTCATTTTGGCCGAGCATTCGCATTTTGGACCGTAGGCTTTCACGATTTGCGCCCACAACAAGCGAGCTGCGCGCAGTTTGGCTATTTCCATGAAATAGTTGGCGCTTACCGAGAAGTTGAATTTCAGATTCTTGGCAACAGCATCAATTTCAACGCCTTTTTCAGTCAAAGCAGTCAGGTATTCAGCTCCCTGAGCCAAAGAGAAACCTAATTCCTGAACAGCCGATGCACCAGCGTTTCCAAAGTTTTTGCCGTTTACAGCCAATGTTTTAAACTTTTTCATTTCTGAAGTTTGTTCGATCAGGCTGGCTGCATTAGCCAACACGTGTTCGGCGCCATTGCGAAGCAAACCGGTAACAGCGAATTTTCCAAACGGATCGTACTCAACCGAGCCTCTTACTTCAGCTAAATCGTAGCCTGCTTTTTTCACATAGGCTACAAAAGCTTCGGTAGCTTTTTTCGAGCAGCAGCCCACGAAGTTCACTTCAACGGCTGGCAAGCAAACGTCTTTCAGTAAAACTTCCAGGTCGGCAACGGTTAACTCACCGCCATTAAATACGAAAGCCAACGAATCAACCCCTCTCATCAGGTAATTCAGGGCTTTTTTGTTGGCTTCGGCGAGGTCGGTCACAGCAATGCTTTGGCGGACCAGCCATTCGTTGTTCGTTTTTTTAGTTCCGCGAACAAAAGGGAACTCTCCGGGAAGGCTGTTCAGGAAGCTTACTTCGTCCATGTTTTCGGCACGATAGAAAGGCTGAACGTCGAATCCCTCGTTTGTTTTCCATACCAACTTTTTGTTGTAGTCGGCTCCTTTCAGGTCGGCAGTGATTTTATCCATCCACTGCTGAGTACTGACTGGCGGAAATTCTGCAAATAGGTTGTTATATTTTTCTGCCATAATAAAATGTAACTGTTTAAAAAAATCGGGGCAAAATTAGTGCTTTTATCCCACTACTGTTGATATTTATGTGAGTTTTTAATTATTAGGTAACATTTATACCCTCAAGACATTCAATTAGTTAGATGTATTAATAACTAAATTCGGGATAAATAGCACTAAAGGATGATTTTTGTCAGGAAATAGGGTTTAATTGGGCTGACATCCTCCGAAATTTGAATATTGGAAAACAGAATTGGCTTGGCCTTAGTTTTTCACAGTTAAACCAAATGAAAACGACAACACCGTTGAATTGGTTGTTTGCGGAGAAATATCTACCAGCTTATAATTCACAATGTATTTTCCTTCGGGCAACTTACCCAATGAAATAGTGTCGTTTGCCATTACGCATGGCCACTTCATCATGCTATTGAATTGCTTCTGAACATCGATGGTCTTATCGCTGCGGATAACTCCGGAAAAAACATTATAGGTACAATCATCAAAAATTATCAGCTTTATTTCGTCGTTGGAGGTCGGGTTCTCCGGGACGATCTTCATGTTGTGGTCTTTCAGGTCGACAAGCAGTTCGTTGCTTTCCGATTCTGTACAGCCCGAAACTACCATGATAAACATCATCACGATAATCGCTACACTTTTCATGATCCTGAATATTAAAGTTTCAAGAAAGACTGATTTACAGCGTCAAAGGTTGCGCCAGAATCTATCAGAAACACCATAAATTCTGTGCATTACGGCAAAAATCAGACTAATTGTTTAAAGAAGCGATGGGATGATTTATTTTCTCTTTTTCGGCTACTTTTTCAACTTCGCGGAAAACGCGCAGCAAATTACCACCCCAAATCTTCCGTATTTCATTTTCGGTATATCCCCGGCGAATCAATTCGCGGGTAATATTCGGGAACTGGCTAACATCCATACAGTCAATCAGCCCTCCGCCGCCATCAAAATCGCTGCCGATGCCTACATAATCAACACCAACCAAATTTTTCACATGATCAATGTGGTCAACCAGATCTTTCACATTGGGTAATTCGGTTTGTTTCCAGGCTTTCAGTTCATCCCATTCAGCAAACATAGCTTCCTTTTCAGCCTCAGTCATTTTTTCCATACCTCCGGCATAAATTTTCCGGATTTGCTTGATCCGCTTGTAATTCACGGTTGTTGTGTCAGGATTCTTCACATACTCGTCGAGTAGGCAAATCTGAATCACTCCACCTTTAGCAGCAAGCTTTTTAATCATCTCATCGGTCATGTTCCGATTGTGTTGAGCTACCGCGCGCACCGAACTATGCGAAGCAATAATTGGCGCTTTGCTGTATTCGACCACATCGAAAAAAGACTTATCCGATGCATGCGAAACATCGACCAACATTCCCAAACGGTTCATTTCGGCTACAACCTGACGGCCAAAATCGCTCAGCCCGTTGTGCTCTGCTGGTTTCCCATCGCTCGACGAGTCGCAGATATCGTTGTGAAACGAGTGGCACAAAGTGATGTAACGAACGCCTCTTTTATAAAATTCCTCAACCCTTGAAAGATCTTTGGCCAGCGGAAATCCGTTTTCCATTCCAATGTAAATGGCACGTTTGCCTGTTTTCTCGATCTTGGCTAAATCCTCTGCTTTCAGCGCCAGCGTGGCCAAATCGCTGTCGTGTTTCAACATCGAATAAATGGAGTCGAGCATCTGGTTGGCCAGATCGTATGTCTTCTTGTAGTTTTCTTCAGTGCGCGGTTTCTGTCCGGTGAATACCGCAAAAAACATGGCATCCAGTCCTCCCTTTTTCATCCGGGGTAAATCAACCCGACTTTGTGGCGCCTTATTTTCGATACGAACAGAAAAGCCTGGTTTTACCATCAGCATCGGCGTATCGCAATGGGTAT
>JAJZSZ010000197.1 GCA_021849365.1 Bacteroidota bacterium
CCTGTCCCTGCGAAATCACAAAATCAATCATCGGTTCTCCCGAAGCATCTTTCTTCACTGTCCGAACCGCATTTTTTATAAATCCAACCGATTTTACACCGACTTTCCGACCTTCAACAGTCACATTCTCATCAAAACCATGGGGTGTGACTTCCGAAAAAAGCACAACATCACTAACCGTTTGATTTCCGCTTTTAATGGTGAGGTAATCTTCCGATGAAAGAATATAATCCGACGACTGTCCTTCGCGAATGTGCATCACCCCTTCGAAGCTGATGTAGCGTGTAATTCCGGCCCCAATCAGGATAAACACAAACGAGATATGGAAAATTCCAACCGAAATTCGCTCTTTCGTGTACATCCGGAACCGGAAAAAATTCACCGTCAGGTTGATGGTCAGCAATATCAGGACGAGCTCAAACCAAAGCGATTTGTATATTAAAGCCTGCGCAGCTTCTGTTCCATAACTATTTTCAACAAATGTGGCAATGCCCATAGAAAAGGCCATGATGAGCAGCAAAAATCCCATAAATGGGAACGAGAAAAAGAAATTCAAAGTTTTATTCATAACCCGGCTATTAATCAGGAATTGTGTAAGCGAAATCAATAAAAAAGTCTGCATTTGAGCAGACTGATCATATAACAGATTTCAACGCCAGAGGTTGACTGCATTAACACTTTTTACAGAAAACAAGCTATTTGAATTTCAATGTTCCCCATTGTCCCATTTGTCCAACAATCCAACCAATGCGGTCCTGAACGTAAGGGCCAGGCGGGTTAGCCGAGTATTTACGCGGATTGGGAAGAATTGCTGCCAAAGCAGCTGCCTGTGTTCGTGATAGATTTTTAGCACTGGTGTGCCAGTAAAATTGGGCGGCTGCCTCGGCTCCGTATATTCCTTTGCCCATCTCAATGCTGTTCAGGTAAACTTCCATGATTCGTTCCTTACCCCAAACGAATTCAATCAAAACGGTGAAATAAACCTCGAAGCCTTTGCGTACCCAGCTTCGGCCGGGCCACAAGAACACATTTTTGGCAGTTTGCTGCGAAATAGTGCTGGCCCCTCGAACACGTTTGGCGCCACGTTTTGCCGCGTCAACCGACCGCTGAATCGCGTCCAGATCGAATCCGGAATGGTTCATAAAATTCTGGTCTTCGCTACACACGACGGCCAAAGGAAGGTTTTTGGATATTTCGTCGAGCGAAACCCAATCGTGTTTCAACCGCACCGGGTCGGACGAGAATACCTGTTCACCGCACCGAATAAGCATGAGCGGAGTTATTGGCACCGGCACAAACTTGAAAATTAAAGCAGACCCGATAGAAAGCCCGAAAAACCAAAGGGCTGCTTTCCAAAGAATCCGAAAAATCTTTTTGCCTAAACCACTTTTCATTGGGGGTAAGATTTTGACAGAGCAAAAGTACAAAATTTGACTGCAGAAGACACAAAAAAGCCTCTCCAATCCAAAGATCGAAGAGGCTCTTGCCTTTATACTTTTTATTTTTGTATTGAATCTACTTCACAAACGTTTTTGCTTTGGCAACCGCTGCGGCTAGTCCGCTTACGTCTTTACCACCGGCTGTAGCATAGTAGGCCTGGCCACCGCCGCCGCCCTGCATTTCTTTAGCAGCGTCGCGTACGATTGCTCCGGCATTCAACCCTTTTTCAGCCACCAAATTATCGGCAATCATCACCGTAATCGATGGTTTTCCTGAAATGGCCGAACCCAAAACGAGGAACAAGTTTTCCACTTCGCCCTTCAACTGGTATGCCAAATCGCGGACAGCCTGCGCCGAATCGAGTGAAATCACTTCGGCAATGACTTTGACGCCGCCAATTGTCTGTACTTTATTCTTTAGTTCCTGTTTGATTCCCGCAGCAGCCTGACGCTCAAACTCTTCAATCTGCTTTTGCAGTTTGTTGTTTTGTGCCACCAGCTCTTCCACCGTTTTCTTCAGGTTTTGGGTATTGTTCAGGATGGCTTTTACTTCCGAAAGTTCGTCCTGTTGTTTCTTGAAGAAGGCTTCTGCTTTCTCTCCGGTAATGGCTTCAATACGGCGAACACCAGCCGAAATAGCGCTTTCCGAAGTAATCACAAACAAACCAATCTGCCCGGTTGACGGAACGTGTGTTCCACCGCACAACTCAACCGATTGACCGAATTTGATCACGCGAACAAAGTCGCCGTATTTTTCACCAAACAAGGCAATGGCGCCCATGGCTTTAGCTTCGTCGAACGAAACTGCACGATTTTCTTCCTTCGCATTGTTCTCGCGAATCAGTTGGTTTACACGGGCCTGAATCTGATCCAGCTCTTCACGGCTCACTTTCTGGAAATGTGCAAAGTCGAAACGCAGGTATTCGCTGTTCACCAACGAACCTTTTTGCTCCACATGCGTGCCCAGCACTTCGCGCAAGGCTTGATCGAGCAAGTGCGTTGCGGTGTGGTTATTCATCGTACGTTCGCGCATTCCGGCATCGACAACTGCGACAAAAGTGGTAGCCGGATTTTCAGGAAGCTTATTTGCGATATGAATCGTCAGATTATTTTCTTTCTGAGTATCAACAATTTTGGTGCGGTGACCATCGGCAACAATGTAGCCGCTGTCGCCAACCTGACCGCCCGACTCGCCGTAGAACGGTGTTTTGTCGAATACCAGGTGATAGAATTCTTTGCCTTTCTGAACCACCTTGCGGTAGCGCGAAATCTGTACTTCGGCTTCCAGTTGGTCGTAGCCCACGAATTCAACCTGTTCAATTTTTTTCAGTTCCACCCAATCGTCAGTCTCCTGAGCTGCCGCATTACGCGAACGTTCCTTTTGCTTTTCCATTTCGGCAGTAAACCCGGCTTCGTCAACCGACATGCCTTTTTCACGCAAAATCAGACTGGTTAAGTCGAGCGGGAATCCGTAGGTATCGTAAAGCGTGAAAGCCAGTTCACCGCTCAGCACACCGCCTTTTTCGGCTGGCAGATTCTTTTCGAGCAAACGAATTCCGGTTTCCAGTGTGCGCAGGAACGATTCTTCTTCCTCGTGAATCACTTTTTCAATCAGGGTTTGCTGCGAAACCAATTCGGGGAAAGCATCGCCCATATTGTCTTTCAACACTTCGACCAGCTTGCAGATAAACGGCTCGCGGAAATCGAGGAACGTATAACCGTAGCGAACAGCGCGGCGCAAAATGCGGCGGATCACGTACCCGGCTTTGTTGTTCGATGGCAACTGACCATCGGCAATCGAGAACGAAATGGCTCTCAGGTGGTCGGCAATTACACGCATGGCTATGTCGGCCTTCGGATCGTCGCCGTATTTTTTGTTGCTCAGTTCAGCAATTTTGGCAATGGTGGTTTGGAAAACATCGGTGTCGTAATTCGATTTTTTGCCTTGAAGCACCATGCACAAACGTTCGAAACCCATTCCGGTGTCGACGTGTTTGGCAGGGAGTTCTTCCAGTTTGCCATCGGCTTTGCGGTTGAACTGGATAAATACGTTGTTCCAGATTTCAATCACCAGCGGATTATCTTTATTCACCAGTTGGGCTCCCGGAATTTTGGCACGTTCGTCATCATCGCGTAAGTCAACGTGAATTTCGGAACACGGGCCGCATGGACCCGTATCGCCCATTTCCCAGAAGTTGTCTTTTTTGCTGCCGTTCAGGATATGATCGGCAGGAAGGAATCTTTTCCAGATTTCAAAAGCTTCGTCGTCGCGCTCAAGTTTATCATCAGCGCTGCCTTCAAATACCGATGCGTACATGCGGTCGGCCGGAATTTTCAACACATCGTGCAGCAATTCCCAGGCCCAGGTGATGGCTTCTTCCTTAAAATAGTCACCGAAAGACCAGTTGCCCAGCATCTCGAACATGGTATGGTGGTAAGTGTCGTGACCTACTTCTTCGAGGTCGTTGTGTTTTCCTGAAACGCGCAGACATTTTTGGGTGTCGGCAACGCGAACATATTTGGCGGGCTGGTTTCCCAGGAAAATATCTTTAAACTGGTTCATCCCTGCGTTGGTAAACATCAGGGTTGGGTCGTTTTTCACAACCATCGGAGCCGAGCTCACAATCTGGTGCCCTTTTTCAGCAAAAAAATCTAAAAACGCTTTTCTGATTTCCTTCGAATTCATATCAATCTGTATCTTTTTCTATTTGTTTTTCAAAATTTTAGCAGGGCATATTCCCCTGCAGACAAAAAAACTATTCAGGAATTAAAAATTGTTAAAAATCCCGGAGGTGTTATAGCTTAGTGTTATTTTTGATTGAAAACACTAGTTTTGCAGGCTATAATAACCGGAATTTTCGAAAGTTGCAAAGTTAGATTAAATCCTTAATTTTGTTACAGGTCGAAAAATAAATTCCATTAGTCTTGTTTTATGGCGAAAGTCAGGTACAGATTTAATGCTCATACACTTAGCTACGACAAAATCGTAATTAGCTTTAAAACGCGGCTAAAACGGTTTCTAGCTTTATCCTCAACGACATTGGTTACTTCTATACTGATTGCGATAGGAATTCTGCAATTCTACGAATCGCCACGTATGCGCAGTCTGCATAAAGAAAATGAGCGGCTGCTTACCCAATATGAACTGATGTATAAAGACCTGACCACTATTGAAAAAGTTCTCGATGAAATTGAACAGCGCGACAACAACCTTTATCGGGTAATCTTTGAAAGCGACCCGATTCCTTCAACTATCCGGAAAGCGGGATTTGGTGGAGTCAACCGTTATTCAAAACTCGAATCGTTCGACAACTCGGAGCTGGTAATTAAAACTGCGGAAAAACTCGATGTACTTTCAAAACAGGCTTACATTCAGGCCAAATCGTATGACGAAGTGATGAAAATGGCCATGAATAAGGAAGAACTGGTTGCCAGCATGCCGGCAATTATGCCGATCTCCAACAAATCGCTGAAAAGCACCGCTTCGGGCTGGGGATACCGAATCCACCCAATTTATAAGATCAAGCAATTTCATTATGGAATGGACTTTACTGCCAATATTGGCACCCCTGTTTATGCAACCGGCGACGGCATTGTGAAAGATGTTCAGTCGATTGGTGGCGGATATGGGAAATGGATTCTGATCGATCATGGATTTGGTTACGAAACATTGTACGGCCACCTCAACGGATTCAATGTTAAAATTGGCGATAAAGTTAAGCGCGGAAGCGTGATCGGTTTTGTGGGTAATTCAGGAACATCAACAGGGCCGCACGTTCATTACGAAGTTCACCGAAATGGGGATCCTGTTAATCCGCAATATTATTACTTTAAGGATTTGAACGCCCAGGAATATGAAAAGATGGTGAAAATCTCATCCACAATTGGTCAAACATTCGATTAAATTTAACGCCGTGCCCTATAAGAAACCAAAAATTGAGAAAATCTTTTATTCCATTGGCGAAGTCGCTGAAATGTTTGGTGTAAATGCATCTAACATCCGCTTTTGGGAGAATAATTTCGACATCCTGAAACCGCAGAAAAATGCGAAAGGAAACCGAATGTTTACCAAGGAAGACATCGAAAACATGAAGATCATTTACCACCTTTTGCGCGAACGGGGAATGACCATCAGAGGTGCCCAGATGAAACTAAAGGATAACAAAGAAGATACGATCAACAACATTGAAGTGGTGAACAGACTAAAGGAGATCCGCCAAATGCTGACTGACATCAAAGATGAGATGTAGAGACTCTGCAAGACTTTGTCTCAACACAAAACAAACTCGAATATGCTGTTAAAACAA
The DNA here is from genome assembly GCA_021849365.1 of Bacteroidota bacterium. GTDB lineage: Bacteria > Bacteroidota > Bacteroidia > Bacteroidales > Prolixibacteraceae > Aquipluma. The sequence goes on from JAJZSZ010000197.1 coordinate 5,747, forward strand.
ATAACACAATACGTTGAATCTATTGCGCCATTGGCTTTTCAGGAATCATACGACAATTCCGGTCTGATCATTGGGAACCCGGATGATGAGATTTCAGGTATCCTGATAACACTCGATATTACTGAAGAAATTCTGGATGAAGCCATCAGTAAAGGGCTTAACCTGATTATTTGCCATCACCCGATCGTTTTTAGCGGAATCAAAAAACTGAACAGCAAAAATTATATTGAGCGCTGCGTGGCAAAAGCCATCAAAAACGATATTTCCATTTATGCCGCCCATACCAATCTCGACAGTGTGTTTGGAGGAGTAAACAGCAAAATCTGCGAAAAACTTGAATTACAGAATTGCAAAATACTGGCACCAATACCTCAATTCCTGAAAAAGTTGGTAACCTTCGTTCCAGTGGGTGATGCCGAAAAAGTGAGAACTGCCATTTTTGAAGCCGGTGCCGGTCACATTGGCAATTACGATTCGTGCAGTTACAATGTAAACGGTCAGGGAACTTTCCGGGGAAATAACAATACCAACCCGCATGTGGGCGAGAAAAACCAATTGCATTTCGAAGAAGAAGTCCGGATAGAAACTATTTTCCCAAAACATATTCAATCAAAAGTTATCAAGGCGCTATTGCAGGCTCACTCTTACGAAGAAGTTGCCTACGATATTTATCCGCTTGAAAATGATTATCAACAGGCCGGCATTGGCATGATTGGTGAATTGGCAGAACCAATGGATGAAATTTCATTTCTGAAAAAACTGAAAGCCGTTTTTAGGTGCGAAGTGGTAAAACATACGCAATTATTGGGAAAACCAATTCGAAAAGTGGCCGTTTGCGGTGGAGCCGGGAGCAGCTATCTGGCTAAAGCAATTGCACAAAAAGCCGATATTTTCGTATCGGGCGACTTTAAATACCACCAGTTCTTTGATGCTGAAAAACAAATCGTCATTGCAGATATAGGGCATTACGAAAGTGAACAATTCACTAAAGAAGTTTTTTATGAATTACTTACAAAAAAATTCCCTAAATTTGCAGTCCATTTATCGGCAATAAATACGAATCCGGTAAGTTATCTGGTTTGATACAAGTAAAACAACTATAAGTTTATGAATACACAGTACGTTAGAGACGAAAACAAAAGTGTGCCAATCAGTTCGAAGCTCAGAGCGCTTTTCGAACTCCAAAATGTTGTTTCAGAAATTGATAAATTTAAAACGCTTCGCGGCGAATTGCCATTGGAAGTGCAGGATTTGGAAGACGAAATTACCGGTTTAAAAACCCGTGTAAGCAATTTCGAAGACGATATCAAAGATCTGGAAACAGCGATCCACAACAAAAAAATCGCCATTAAAGAATCAGAAGGTCTGATCACTAAATATACTGAACAGCAAAATAATGTTCGTAACAACCGTGAATTCGATTCGTTAAGCAAGGAAATCGAGTTCCAGAAACTGGAAATCGAGTTATCGGAAAAACGTATCCGCGAATACACTGCCGAACTTGCCGCCAAAAAAGAATCTATTGCAACTTCGTCGGTTTTGCTGAAAGAACGTTTGGAAGACCTCGATCGCAAACAACGCGAACTGGAAGAAATTACTGCTGAAACTCAGATCGAAGAAGAACGTCTAAAAGCAAAAGCTGAAAAAATTGAAGGCAACATCGAATCTCGTCTGTTGACCGCATTCAAACGTATTCGTAAAAATGCCCGTAACGGATTGGCTGTTGTAACAGTACAGCGCGATGCATGTGGTGGTTGCTTCAACAAAATTCCACCGCAGCGTCAAATGGATATCGCCTCACGCAAAAAAGTAATCGTTTGCGAATATTGTGGCCGAATCCTGGTTGATAAAGACATTCTGGATTCGATCGAAACTGCTGATTAATTATCAAAAAGCATTATAACAAAAAACCTTCAGGAATTCTCCTGAAGGTTTTTTTATGATCTGTTTTGGCTTTATCTCCATTCGATAAAGCGAAACGGAAAGGATAATTCATAAGATTTGGTTCCGACAAACCGCGACTTGGAATTTGGAACTTTGAACAGTCTTAGCGCTACCAGCTTCCGCCAGCACCACCGCCTCCGAAACTACCGCCTCCGAAGCCGCCAAAACCACCTCCTCCGCCACCACCGAAGCCACCGCTTCCGCCGGAGAAACCACCCCAAGAACCATGGCCTCGATTGCTGCTCAGCAAGCCCATCGCCAACCAGAATGGCAAACTGCCTCCGCTATTGTAATGGCCACCTCTGCCGCCTCTAAAGATGGAAACCAGCACGATAATAATAAGGATAGCGAGAATAAAACCGCCACCACCATCTTTATCTTTTTTTCCACTAGTCTTTTTCTGGTAATCGGCAGCCGAAAATTCGCCGGATGCCAAACCCATCAACACTTTTGTACCTTCGGCCAGACCTCCGTAAATATCGTTTTCACGGAAATGCGGAATCATAGCATAATCAACCACATTACGGTTGGCAACAGCATCGGGAATAACGCCTTCCAGTCCGTAACCGACAGCCACAAACACGGCGCCTTTTTCACCCTGAGTTTTGGGCTTAAAAACGATTACAA
>JAJZSZ010000198.1 GCA_021849365.1 Bacteroidota bacterium
AGTTTTATAATAGGTTTGTGTGGAGCGCAACGGTAAAAAGGGCTCAATTCCGCCCGGCCTGAAATTGTAAACTTTTCGGAAAGATAATTTCATCAGATCGTTTTCGGTCCTTCCCTTGACACGCGCCCACATGGTACGCCCATTTTCGGTACTGTCGGTTCCCGCTCCTGAAATGTAACAAAAGGTCATTTCCGGATTGTGTTCGGCAAGAGTTTTTGCAAAATTGAGTGTCAGGGTATATGTCAGGCGGGTATAGTCTGCTTCATTTTTCCCTACTGCAGTAACTCCAAGGCAGAAATAACAGGCATTGTATCCGTTCAGGAGGTCGCCAAGAGATGAAATATCCGATAAATCCTGGTGTATAATCTCCGTTAATTTAGGGTGAGTGTATCCAGTTGAATTGCGTGTTATCACCAAAACACGCTCAACTTCAGGGTGATTCAGGCTTTGATATAAAACACCTTCTCCAATCATTCCGGTGGCTCCAGTTATAATCACGTTCAATTTGTTCATAATTTTCTATTCCGATTTTACTTTGTTATAAAAATAGACGCATTTGATCTGCTGATATTTTAACCAGTGGCATAATATTTGGGACTCACCATAAAAACAAACAACCATGAAACAATCAACTTACCTCTTTTTCTGCATTTGTCTGATATTTTTTTCCAGCTGTTCAACACCCAAAAGCATTCTACGCTTAAAACCTCAATCCGAAAAAACAAGCTGGTTCTATGGCCAGGAATTTACCGGTGATTCCGTTTTTGGAATCATTGCCAAAGTTGCTTTCGACGAAGTTCAGCAACCATGGTATGCCTTTGATGTTGAAATTACCAACCGCTCGAACATGGACTATTTGGTCGATCCTTCCCAAATGTATATTGTTCCGCTGAATGGCAAAGGCGAACCAATGAATGGTGACACGATCAGTATTGTTGACCCAGAAGCTAAAATTATGGAACTCGACAGGAAACTTTCAATTAATGCATCGAACCAGAAAAACCAACTTGGCTTGAGCCTGCTGGCGGCCGGAATCGACATTGCTACCGGCATTGCGGTCATGAGCGACGACAACCCGAAAAACGATCACCTCCGTACTGATTTGTTACCACTTGCAATGGCAGCAGGCGAGGAAAATAAATTTCAGGCCATGGATCTGAATCAGCTGCGCGACACCTGGAAATCGACCACTTTGCGTAAAACCACCTTGGAGAAAGGTTATCAGATACATGGAAAAATACTTGCACCCATTTCACCCGACGCATCATTTATTCAGCTAAACATTCCGGTTGATAACGATTTGATCCGGATAAATTTCATGCAGGTAAAGTTTATACCTTAAAAGAGGGTTTCTTAAGTTAAGCATTTCTACTTGAAAATTTCAGTCCCAAAAGTTGTTTTATAATATTCATACTCCCTACTTTCTGAAGGAATTTAATGGACAGAATGATTTAACTTTAGTCAGGAACATTTTGCGGCCTGCATAGTTTATATATCATTTTAATTGGAGTAGCCTGTGAAACCCAAAATATCTGTTACCATCGTTACCGGATTCCTCGGATCGGGAAAAACTACCTTCATCAATAATTTGCTGTTGCAGAATTATGAAGTAAAAATTGGTCTTATCGAAAACGAGTTTGGTGATGTCTCCATCGACTCGAAGCTGATTGCCAACTATCAGCCTGAAAATATCCTTGAACTTAACAACGGCTGCATTTGCTGCAGCATTTACAACGAGTTCTCTCTGGCACTTCAGGAGTTGGTTAAAAAGAACAGTCATCTGGAACAACTTATTATAGAAACTACTGGGGTGGCCGATCCCGGACCAATAATTGAGACCTTCTTTCAGGATCAGGAACTGGAGCGTTTATTTGAACTCAGAGGTACAATCTGCCTCGTTGATGCGGCAAATTTCCAGGAAGAATTTGGTCATTTCGAGCAACAGAAACAAATCATGCTGAGTGATCTGATTATTTTAAACAAAGTGAGCGATGCCGACCCCAAAAACCTGGAATATGTAAGAAAGAAAATAACAGCTCTTAACAAAACCGCCCGGGTAGTTGAAACCAATTTTGCATGCCTCGATTCTTCGCATTTGTACATGCTTCATCCACAAATACAGGACGACTTCATTAAAAAGCTCCGCAAACCATTTTACTGCGAACCCGACACGTCCGAGTTTCACAGTTTTACCATACGATTTAGCGGATACCTCAACGAAGAGAAATTCCGCGAATGGTTCAAGTATTTCGCTTCGGTTTACAGGAAGCAAATTTTCAGGATTAAAGGATTGGTAAATTTCGAAGACAACCCAATAACCGGCATCGTTCAGTCGGTTGGCGGCATGACTAATATTTCGGAAGGATCGGTCTCAAATCCATACGAGCCTTTGGAAAATGTGCTTGTATTTATTGGGAAAGGAATAAGCAAATTCGAGATTGAAAAAAAGTTTCAGCAATATTTATTGCAGGAAAATTAATTGATTGTCGCGTAGTAGCTTTTACTTATCCGATCCGGCAAAAGGATCAGCAACAAATGGCCGAACATCAGTCAATAGCATTCCTGCCGTTTGTGCGGCCTGCATTCCCAGTTCTCCATCTTCAAATACCTGGCAATATTTGGGCTCGACGCCCATTAATTCGGCACATTTCAGAAATGTTTCCGGTTCGGGTTTATGGTGCTCAACATCATCCGCAGTCACAATAAAATCGAACAGCTGATCTATTTCAAGTTCTTTGAGCTGCAACATTGCACTTTGGCGGCTCGCTCCTGTTCCAACGGCCATCGGAATTTTTCCGTGAGCCTCTTTCATCAGCCCAATCACCGCATCGTGAGGTTTTATCTGGTTAATATTTTTCCAGAATTCCTGTTGCTTCATCACTACTAATTCCTCAGCCTCAATTTCGAGGTTTTGCTCACGTTTTATGCGCTCAGCGAAACTCAGAGTAGGTGCTCCTGTCATTTCAACCAGGATGCGTTCGTCAAAAGTGCAGTTAAGCTTTTCGCATACAGCATGCCAGCTGGCAATATGCACGGGCAACGAATCGGACAAGGTTCCGTCCAGATCAAAAATTAATGCTTTTGCTTCAGGGTATATTTTCAGCTCCATAACTTCTACTTCCTTTTTCGAGCCGACAAAATTAACAAACTTTTGGGCCGATGGATAAATTAACAATACTAGCTACCAAACAGCCGCATGTTTCATTTTAATTTAACCTGAAATGCTGTTTCCATACTAGGTTTAAACAAATAAACACCCAAACATCAACTTATGAAGATTTTGACAATGTGATATTTGAAAACACATCGTTTGGGTATGACAAGAAATTTTCGCATTTTTGTATGCCTACCAGTTCCTACCGGTAGGCACAATTTTAGCCATTATACTAACTTAAATCCAATTTTATGAAGCATCGCTTGTTATTATTGGCTTTTGCCGCGGCTGTTGCAACCAGTTCGTGTAAAAGCACCTACAAAAACGAACCCTTCCAGGAAAAAACACCAAGAGATTGGGAAAATCCCGCAGTAAACGAAATCAACCGGGAAGCTCCGCGGGCATATTATATTCCGTATGCCACCATTGAGCAGGCCAGTCAGTACGATATCTGGCAATCGCCATACATTCAATCGCTGAACGGAACCTGGGAGTTCAATCTTTCGCATACTCCGGATGTACGCCCGTTCTACTTTTTCAAGGATAATTACGACACTAAAGACTGGAAAACAATTACTGTTCCGGGAAACTGGGAGCTTCAGGGATACGACGTTCCTATTTATGTCAATGTACAATATCCGTTTAAGCCAACTCCACCGCTGCCTCCCAAAGATTACAATCCGGTAGGTTCATACAAACGTATGTTTACCATTCCTGAAGAATGGAACGGTCAGGATATTTTCATTCATTTTGGAGCAGTAAGTTCGGCCATGTATGTTTGGGTTAACGAACAACAGGTTGGATACAGCGAAGACAGTAAAACTCCAGCTGAATTCAACATTACCAAATACCTGAAAAAAGGAGAAAATTCGCTGGCAGTAGAAGTATATCGCTGGTGCGATGGAAGTTACCTGGAAGATCAGGACTTCTGGCGAATGAGCGGAATCACCCGCGATGTTTTCCTGATGGCCCGCAATCCTCAGCACATTCGCGACTTCAGGGTATCATCAGAATTGGTTAACAATTACAAAGACGGTGATTTTAAACTTGCCCTTGAAGTGGTTAATTCAGCCGCCAAAACACCTTCAGTAACCATTGATGCCGTATTGATGGACGGTGAAAATAAAGTTGCCGAGATGAATCAAACGGTGCAAACCAGTGCACAACCAGTAGCCGTGAACCTTACAGCTAGTGTTCCGGCAGCCAAACCCTGGACAGCAGAACAGCCCAACTTATACCATTTGTTTATTACACTGAAAGACGAAGCCGGTAAAACAATTGAGGTATTACACCAGGACGTTGGTTTCCGCACGGTAGAAATTAAGAATTCACAGTTACTGGTAAATGGCGTGGCCATTTATGTAAAAGGCACCAACATTCACGAGCATAACGAAGTTACCGGCCATTATCAGGATGAAGCAACCATGCGCAAAGACATTGAACTGATGAAATCGCACAATATCAATGCGGTTCGTTGCTCGCATTACCCTGAACCAGAACGTTGGTACGAACTCTGCAATGAATACGGAATTTTCCTGGTTGACGAGGCAAACATCGAATCTCATGGGATGGGATACGGCGAGAAATCGTTGGCCAAAGATCCGACATGGAAAGACGCCCACCTTTTCCGTACCAAAAATATGTTCGAACGTGACAAGAACCAGCCATCAATAATCATCTGGTCGTTGGGTAACGAAGCCGGGAACGGGGTAAACTTCGAAGCAACCTATGCTTATCTGAAATCGATTGATCAAACTCGTCCGGTTCAGTTTGAACAGGCTCACGGAGGTGACAACACCGACATTATGTGCCCTATGTATGCCCGCATGAAAAACATGGAAGACTACGCTAAAAACAAACCAAACAAACCGTACATTCAATGTGAATATGTGCATTCAATGGGTAACAGCACCGGAAACTTTCAGGATTACTGGGATTTGATTGAGAAATATCCAGTACTTCAGGGTGGTTTTATCTGGGACTGGGTTGAACAGGGAATACTCACAAAAGATGCGCAGGGCAACAAATTCTGGGCATACGGTGGCGATTTGGGCAGCGACACCTTACCTACCGATGGTAATTTCTGCTGCAACGGCATAATTCAGGCCAACAGAACACCAAAGCCTGCTTTATATGAAGTAGGTAAAGTATACCAGAACATCGGATTCAAACCAGTTAACCTTAATTCGGGCGAAATAGAAATCATCAACAAATACTCGTTTACCAATTTAGATGAGTTCAATTTTACCTGGGAAGTAGTTGCTGATGGTCAGGTTCTGAAATCAGGAGATATTAAAGATCTTAATTTAGCTCCTGCAGAACGTAAAAAACTGAAACTCGATGTAACCGTTGATGCTAAACCAGCAACCGAATATTTCCTGAATATTTATGCCAAACTGAAAAACCAGAAAGGAATTTTACCTGCAGGCACTCAGCTGGCGTACGAACAAATGAAACTTCCATTCAGCAAAAAAGCTGTACCAGCTTCGATAAAAGATCTTGCTCCGGTTAAATCGAAAGAAGAAGGAAACATGATTATTGTTGAAGGAAACGGATTCAAAATCAGCTTCAGCAAAGATGAAGCAACCCTGAAAAGCTATGTTCTCGACGGAAAAGAAATGCTCCTGACCGGACCAGTTCCAAACTTCTGGCGTGCACCTATTGATAACGACTTCGGAAACGAACTGGATAAACGCAGCCGCGTTTGGAGAAAAGCTGGTGAGCAAAAAACTGTAAAATCGGCTACCGTTAAACAAGAAGGCAACAACGCCATTGTAACATTTACCTTCGACCTGAATGACGAACAAAAGCAGGTGATCGCCAATTACACTTCAACATATAAAGTACTTGGGAATGGCGAAATTGTAGTGACCAATGACTTTAAAAAGGCAAACGAATCTCTTCCTGAAATCATTCGTTTTGGCGTTAACCTGGTTATGCCGCGCGAATTCGATCAGATCAGCTGGCTGGGTCGTGGCCCGCACGAATCGTATGCCGACCGCTATACCAGTGCCTTGGTTGGCTTATACACCGGTGCTGTTGCCGATCAGTACTTTCCATATGTTCGTCCGCAGGAAAATGGTAATAAAGTTGATGTTCGCTGGGTAGCCATTTCGAACAAAGAAGGATTGGGATTAGAGTTTGTCGGTTTGCCATTGCTTTCAGTCAGTGCTCATCACCAGATTATGGAAGATTTTGAATCGCCCGACCGTACCGACGGACGTGGGAAAGCTGGTCTGAAAATGATACGCAGACACATCAACGATGTAAAACCACGCGACCTGACCTCGGTTAACATCGACTACAAACAACAAGGTGTTGGCGGCGACGACAGCTGGGGTGCCTGGACACACGACGAATATCGTCTGAGAGAAAAAGCCTACAACTATTCTTTCCGCATTTGTCCGCTCCGCCCGGGCGAAAAACCGGTTGAGAAAGCAAAAATCAGCTACCTGTAATCCGAATACCGATTACCGGAATACGCAATAAAAAAGCGGGAAATTCACTTAAGAATTTCTCGCTTTTTGTTTTCAGAGCAATATAATCAGCAGTCAGATTATTTATTTTCTTCTTTGTACCAACTCGAATACATGCCATAAGCTTTGGCAATTCGCTGAATTTCGCCTTCGAGCAACTCAGGTCCAATATCTTTGATTTTCTTGGCAGGGATACCAGCGTAAACCGCACCACTCTCAACACGGGTTCCTTTACTTACAACCGATCCAGCTGCGATAATTGAATTGGCTTCAATTACTACATTATCTAAAACTACGGCATTCATTCCAACCATCACATTATCGTGAATGGTACATCCGTGAACAATTGCGCCATGAGCGATGGTAACATTATTACCGATATTGGTTGGCGATTTCTGGTAAGTCGCATGAATCACAGCATTATCCTGCACATTGGTGTTGTTTCCAAGACGGATATAATGTACATCACCTCTCAAAACTGCACCGTACCAAATACTGCAATCGTTCCCTATTTCAACATCACCAATTATGGTTGCGGTTTCGGCCAGAAAGCAGTTTTCGCCGAACGCAGGTGTTTTTCCTAGTATTGTTTTTATCAGAGCCATTTTCTGGTTTTTTAATTTTACGAACAAAGATAGAAAAGATAGGCAACGCCGGAACGAATTATTTAAAGGATTCTACCACAAAACAGAATAGAAAAACTGTTGAGTTCCATATAAAAAAAGTTGAGATAAATAATTAGGATTATCCTGTCTGTCATATCAAATAATGGTTATTTTTGAAGCCGTCAAAAAGTGAACTCACATATAAAAACTTCATAGCATTTTATAGTTTTATAAATTTGAGCCAAAATCAATAACAAACTATAAGCAGAAAGACCGATTTCAAAATAATATATCAAAATGAAAGACGCAAAGGTAATAGAACTAGAAGAAGTAGCGATTCGGTTCTCGGGTGACTCGGGCGACGGGATGCAGCTAACCGGAACATTGTTTTCCGATACTTCGGCCTTACTTGGCAATGACATTTCAACCTTTCCTGACTATCCTTCAGAAATTAGGGCACCCCAGGGAACAGTTGGAGGAGTTTCTGGATTTCAGGTGCAGTTTGGAAAGAAAAAGATTACCACTCCGGGCGATTTGGCCCACGTTCTGGTAGCGATGAATCCGGCTGCAGTAAAAGCGAATGCCGCTTTTATGAGTCCGGGCGGAACTATTATTTTTGATGTTGACTCATTTAGTGAAAAGAACCTTGAAAAAGCTCAGTTTAAAACAAACGATCCGTTTGAAGAATTAAAACTGGATGACTATGTGAAGGTTCCGGTGCCAATTACCAGCATGACCAAAGAAAGCTTGAAAGATCTGGAATTGGACAACAAGAGCGTTTTGCGGTGTAAAAATATGTTCGCTCTCGGATTGATCTGCTGGATTTTCGATCGTCCGCTGGATTATATCGAAGGATTCATTCAGAAGAAATTTGGTAAAAAACCAATCATTGCCGAAGCCAACCTGAAAGTATTACACGATGGGTACAACTACGGAATGAACATTCAGCAAACAACACCTCAGTACATCGTTCA
>JAJZSZ010000004.1:0-24729 GCA_021849365.1 Bacteroidota bacterium
TGGATGCTCTTCAAACCGGAGAATTAACTCCTTGCGATTGGGTACCTGGAGAAGCAACTCTGTAAACGTTTTGTAAATCATAGAATAAGGTAATTGGGCTGTCAGAAATGGCAGCCCTTTTTATTTTTCCTGATCTCGGGAAGATGGTCAGAAATGGACATAAAAAAAGCGGAATCCAGCTCTCTGGCATTCCGCTTGTCCTAACTAACATTTAACTAAACCTATTTAAAAGCCACTGTCAAGTGACTGTGAAGGTTCTTCCTGTGGAGGTGATTCCCTATCCATTTTGTAATTGTTGATCTTATAACTTAAAGTCAACATCAGGACGCGAGGCTCACGGGTCATTTTGAAGGTTGATTTGAAATTATCGCCGCTTGAAGTTCCCTGCATTCTCATTGTACCCAATAAATCGCGAACGCTTAAGGTGGCTGTGAGTTTCTTCTTCATGAAATCCTGGCGATACGACAAATTGGTAAACACCATTCCCTTTTGGTCTCCCTGTGCCGATACCGACGGACCACGGTAAAAACCGGTCAGCTGAATACGGCTGTCGGGATTAATTTTTATAGTTGTATTTAATCTTCCTGAATAATTTGTGCTCTCCCGATCGACCGATTTGCCAAGAACTTCACCTTTCAGTTTATAATTGTACAAAGTAAAACTGGTATTAACAAGCAGCCATTTGGTCACATTAATATTACCCATGATCTCACCACCCATCGAATAATCCCGGTTTAAATTGTCAACAGTCATGTAGCTGATTCCATCCTGAACACTTGTCAATCTTGTAATCAAATTATTGGTTGTACGATAGAAAGTTTCGATTGAAGCAAATGAACTACCAAATTTCTTCATATAGCTGAATTCGTAAGAATCAGTGTATTCTGGTTTCAGGTCCGGATTACCAATACGAATCGAATATTGGTTCATATAACTTGGGAAAGGATCCAGATCGAAGCCTCTCGGGCGATTAATGCGACGCGAATAGCTCGACATTAATTGTCCGTCGCCGGCAAGCTGGTATGAAAGATGCAAGGACGGGAAATAGTCGAAGCGGTCTAATTTGTATGAGTTGGGTGAGTTGTCTTTATAGTGAATAATCTCACGGTTATTGTATTCGCCCCTTAAACCTGCCACATACTGAATGCCCAATAAACTTGAGGTATATGTTGAATAAACGGCATGAATTTGCTCTTTGAAATCCATACTGCTAGTAAACATGGGGTTATTTTCAAACTGTTGACTTTCTGTATTAAAACTCTTAAAATCAAGAGCCTCGCCTTCATTCTCAATACGGCTTTGCATTCCGGCTTCAAACTTTCTGTTGTCTTTCAACGGTAAAGTATAATCCAGTTTTAAACGGTACTCGTTTGAATTGCTGTTTGTCTTCGAAATAACCCGTGATAAATAATCAAAAGTACCTGATGTATTATAGTTTTCATCCGTTTCGTACTCGTCATCGGTTTCATTTTCTTTTCCATCGCGATTACGATAATTGAACGAGCCCTCCAGTTTATGGGTTCCCATCTCATTAAACTTAGTCTGGAAATTGGAATTCAAACTGACGAAATTTCCTTTCCTTCCGGAATTACTACTTTGAAGCGAATAAATATTAAATGTTTGGGGATCGTTATAATTGTGCAACCTGCCTGTGCCATAACTATCGAAGTTAAAATTTCCAACTTCCGACGATATCGTTACTGTGGTCTTATTCGTAAGATAATAATCCAGACCTCCACGAATCTGCGTTCCACTTCTCGACATATTTCTTGTACCATTTGTCAGCAAATAAGTTGAAGTGCCATTGAGATACGTTTCACGGCTCATTTCCATATCACCCCAATCGGTGTTATCGTTCCAGTTTCCGCCAAAGAACAGGTTATATTTTTTGGTTTTATAATTCAGCATCATATCGGCACCATACTTATCTCCAGTTCCCAGGTTCAGGTTGATTACACCGTTTACACCTGCCAATACGTTCTTTTTCATCACTACGTTAATGATACCGGCCATTCCATCGGGTTCATATTTTACCGACGGATTGGTAATAATTTCGATGTTTTGAATAGCTGAAGAAGGAATTTGTTTCAATGCATCACTTCCGCTCAAAACACTGGGGCGACCATCAATTAAAACGGTAAAACTCGATGACCCGCGCAAACTTACGTTACCATCAATGTCAACCTCAACCGATGGAGTATTTTCGAGCACCGTTACGGCAGTTCCTCCGCTGGCATTAATGTCGTTGGTTACATTGATAACCTTTTTATCAATTTTGTACTCAACCCGGTTACGCTCGGCAACCACATCTACAGTACCAATTTGCTGGCGTGAAGCTTCGAGCCCAATAGTGCCCATATCAACGGTAAACGCATTCGGGGCGATTTTAACATCGCCAATTGTTTTTTTATCAAAACCAATAAAACTAGCCTCAACATAATAAGAACCAACAGGTAAATCGCCAATAACAAAAGCTCCCGAAGCATTAGTTATGCTTCCGGTTACAAGCCTCGAGTCCTGCTTATTAAATACCGACACATTTGCATATTCCATGGGCTCCTTGGTTTCAGTATCGATAATTTTACCTGTTATCTTTCCATTTTTAGGTACTGCATTCATACCTCCTGCCCCCATTCTTGCTCCTGGAGGTACTTGCGAAAAGGTAGTGCCGGCAATTGCGAGCAACAACGATAGCACTATCAGCAACTTTCTCATTTGATTCAATTTTTACTTAATTACTTTCTGAATTTTAATCTTTCTATTTTTTACAACACATCTGACCATGTTAAAACCCCAAAGTTTAACTAGGGATTAAAAAGAGTTGTTAATGATTGTAAATCCAGAAATCATAAGCGCGCTACAAAAAATTTTGTCCATAGGTTGTTTTATCCTGACTGGCAGCTTCTTCCACAACAGTACATAAGTTTTGAGTCTTTAGCTGAAAACATAGCAACGGACCATCACAGTGCATTGTCATCCAGCACAATGAGAAGTAATATAAATTGACGATCTGGAAATAAACAGAAAGTTTAATACTCCTAATAAATTTTACTTCTCAGAAATTTTCGGAACGAATTTTGATAAATAAAACTACATTTATAGTAAAATAATAAAGTCATGAAACGCTATATTTTCTTTTCAGTACTCGTGATTACACTAAATGCCTGCATCACATCTTCACGAATTACAGAAACCAACGACACCTATCTTGGTATCGATAAAATGAAACTTTCGTTTTATTCTGATGCTCTTTCTGATGAAAGATTTGGCGCTTTAGCTGTCAGACAATATTTCAAACTAAACTCATCGTATGTATATGAAGGTAAAACGAATGAGCAGCCTAATATATTTGTAAACTTCCAGCTAACCACACCTATCCGGGCAGAAGAACTTGATTCGGTCATGTTCATAGTCCTCGACGATGAAAAGATCAGGCTCAGTTCGGATAAATACACTTACAAGGAATTTGTTTCAACGTCAGCGACTTCAACAACTGAAACCAAGGAGAAAAGCAACGAGAAAACGGAAAATGAATCGCGGACCGTCATTGTCGGTGGCACTGATCAGATGATGAACCGACTATTTAAAATTCCACAGAATCTTTGGGTACCGATTGCCAATGCCGAAAAGGTTCTGTACCGTTTTTACCTTGGGAAAGACGGATACGATGTAAAAATTACTCAATCAAATACAAAAAAACTACGCGAATTCTTTGCGTTGGCCATTTGCAAACGCGATGCCCTCACTCCGCCTTTACGCGATGGAGAAAAGAAATTATAATACTGCAGCATTTATTTCCGTTTCTGGTCTTCGAGCCGGTATTCAGGTTTTTCTTTTTGATCTTCCTGCATATCCTCAACATCATCAATTAGTGGAGATTCTTTTACTGCCTCCCAGTCAAATTTTTCATCGAGTGGAGTCAGCGCTTTCTTTGGATCGAATATGCGTGAATCAACCGGAACTGCGGTGTAAGGCTTATAATCCGGAGTTGCAGTGAAGAAATCAGCAAAATCATTGGCGGCTGCGTCGTACTGGTTCAGGTACGGCAGTCCTAAAACATTCCAGAAGGTTTTAAAAATACTCCCAAAGCTGTAGTGACAATGCGAAACATGGTCGCGTTTGGCATATGGCGAAATAACCATTAGAATGCTTCGGTGCGCATCAACATGGTCTATGCCGTTTTGAGCATCATCTTCAGTAATTACAATGGCCATATTTTTCCAGAATGGCGTATGCGATAAATATTCAACAATACGACCAACAGCCAAATCGTTATCAGCCATATAGCTTTCCCTGAACGGATAACCAGCCTCGGGACGTTCGCTGGCACCATGATCATTCGGAATGATCACCGTAATAATCGATGGCATTTCTTTACCGGGCTTTATCCATTTTTCATCAAACTCTTCGATAAACTGATGAATACGGAACTGGTCGGGAATAGCAGTATTATATGTCGGATAAGTTCTCGAAGTCCGGCTAAACATCGGGCGTGGAACCGGAAAGTTCACATAATGCTTGATCCCAGTATATTTAAATGAATCATCGTAAAATGCAGGTTCAAACATTGTTCCGAAGCCGAAATTATAGAATTCAACATTGTTGCGTTCCAGATGATCCCACATCGAACCAGCTTCGTTATAATCTTCCGGATAAATTGCTCCTGCCGAGCCATTCATGCCAAGACTTCCGGGAGCTTTCGACTTTTCGCTGTACGATCGGTTTCCGCCATAACTGGCCGGTACTGTTGACTCAACCCATTCGTTCGGATAAGTATTCACCAGCCAGCGGTGTCCGTCGGCTGACACATCAGAATCGACATAGAAATTGTCGGAGATTGCAAATTCGGAAGCCAGTTTTAAATGATTCGGCATAACTGTAGCCTGGCTGACTACTTCTGATTTATTCCGGTTTGTAAACGAAGCATGGTGCCCGTAGCGGGCAATTGTGGGATCGCCTTTCCCTTTTTTAACCTGACCAAAAACCTCGTCGTATGTGCGGTTTTCTTTCGAGATAAAAACAAGGTATTTAATGGGCGATTCCTTTTCACCGCCAAAAATCGGAATAGGATTGCCATGCCGCTTTTTATGAACGGTTGAGTACTCAGCGATATGGTAGTTGTTTTCAACGACCTGCTGAGTGAGAGCTACCAGCTGTTGGTCATCCGGAATTTCCATAACCGAAACCGATCCTTTCATCAAATTCCCAATATAACTGCCTTCTTTTCCTTCCCTGAATGTTTTTCCGCCATTCGGACCACTGCCGAATCCCTTGGCATTGCTGGCAACCAGTGTTTTTCCATCCGGAGTAATTTCTATTTTAGCCGGAAACCAACCCGAAGGAATGTGCCCGACAACTTTTAGAGTCGGGATATCAATCACTCCAATTGCATTTACACCCGATTCGGCCACATAGAGTCTCTTTTGATCGGGAGAAACTGCCAGCCCAAACGGAATTACACCACGGAACTGTTTAACCGCTTCGTGCAATTTGAGTGGTATCTGCATAGTAATCGTATCCCGTTCAATATCAATCACCGAAATATTGTCGTTGGTACCATTGCTCACAAATACATAGCGGTCGGTCACTGCAAGCGAGTTGGGGCTCGATCCGCCAACTGCAGGGATTCCTTCGATTAACTCTCCAACCAGAACACCTGTTTTTATTTTTGCCTGTATTTCGGGTGCCGATGGATTCTTTACTGAAAACGACCAAACTGAAAATGACTCCGGAACATTCATATCGCCCAATCCGGGAATATCCATCGAATCAATACGGGTACCCATTTTCATCTCATCCGATCCATATGCAAAGGCCGGAAAATCAAGCGCCTTTTTGTAGTCTTTCTTCGCTTCAATATTCCCAATTTTGCTGTATTCGAACATACCAACGTTGGCTACATACACTTTTTGCTGATCGGGCGAAAGGATAATTCCAAACGGATAACGTCCGGTTTTTGCAGTTGCAACAATTCGCTTTGCCTGAGTATCGATAACAATCATCCGGAAAAGCATTTGATCAACCGCATACAAATAGCGGCCATCGCGGCTTAGTTTCATATCGCCAATATAACCGTCGGGCGTCGATTGGCCTTTCTCGTTACGCGAACAATCGATCGAATCGAGCTTCTCCCCTGTCTCAACCGAAAACTGATAAATTTTATTAAGCTGTCCTCCTGACACATACACCATTTTATTGTCGGGCGAAATGGCCAGACCCATAAACACCGAAGCCAGAACGCCTTTATCAGTTGAAGGGCCGGGAGGAACCTGCATGACAACAGGGTTTCCGGATTTCAGGTTTTTAATAATAGAAATGGAAATGGGCGAGGTTCCTGAATTGGCGGTAACAGCCACGTTCCCATCTGCACTAAGGGTCAACCCATAAGGATGCGGAGCCACATCTATTGTTTTTCCGTAAGGCGTAATGATGCGACCGTTGGGTATTATGGTTTTCCCCGATTTATTGATCTCAGTATAATGGCTTCCGGAAGGTGAGGAAATAACTTTCAGGTGATCAATATTTTGTTGTGCAAACGAATTGCCTGCAATCCAGCAAAAAAGAACGGCAACAGCATATTTATTCAGCATGGTTTTCGGGATTTAGTTCAGGTGAAGATAATTGTTTATTTCTATTCATTAAACAACATTTGACAGGACAGACCTCTTTCGATAGGAATAATTCCGTTTTAATTGCACTAAAATTTGTGAATGATTTACTGCATTCCTGTTTAACCTTCATAAAAAGAAGTATTTTCGTAGCAAAATCTAAACATATCAGGCGTGCATCACAATCTGGTTTTAATTCCAACATATAACGAGCGGGAAAATGTCGAACGAATGATCAGAAAAGTATTTTCGCTGAAGACGTTCTTCGAAATCCTGATTATTGACGATAACTCACCTGACGGCACTGCAGCCATTGTCGATGGATTAATTCCTGAATTTCCCGACCGGCTTCACATTTTAAAAAGAGCGGGAAAACAAGGCTTAGGAAAAGCTTATCTGGCCGGATTTCACTGGGCGCTGGAACGAAAGTACGACTACATATTTGAAATGGACTGCGACTTTTCACACAATCCAAAAGACCTCGAACGGTTGTATGAAGCTTGTGTGGAGCAACAGGCCAGTCTCGCCATTGGATCACGCTATATTTCAGGAATTAATGTGGTAAACTGGCCTTTGGGTCGCGTACTGATGTCGTATTTTGCATCGGTTTATGTTCGGTTTATTACCCGCATGAAAATTATGGACACTACTGCCGGATTTAAATGCTATCACCGTAAAGTTCTGGAAACTATAGACTTCGACAACATCAGGCTAAAAGGATATGGATTTCAGATAGAAATGAAATTTAAAACCTGGAAGCACGGATTTAAAATCGTTGAAGTACCCATTGTTTTCACCGACCGAAAATTAGGCGTCTCAAAAATGAGCGGAGGTATTTTTAACGAAGCGCTCTGGGGAGTAATGAAAATGAAAATCAGGAGCTGGTTCACTCATTACGAGAAAATTCAGTAATTCCTGAAAAAAATAAAAGATTATTAAGACCGTTACCGCGGTCTTTTTGTTTATATATTCAGTAAATTTGATATTGAAGCGCAAAAAATAATACCATGAAGACACTCATTAAGAATGCCCGGATCATTAACGAAGGAAAAATTTCTGACGGAGCCGTATTGATTGACGGAGAATTTATAGCCGGAATTTTCAGTAAAGGCAATATTCCCCCTGAAGTTGAGAGCCAGGCCTCTGTGATCGACGCCGCAGGTCAATACCTTATTCCAGGGGTTATCGACGATCAGGTTCATTTTCGCGAACCGGGACTGACCCACAAAGGTGAAATTGCCACCGAATCAAAAGCCGCTGTTGCCGGAGGAGTTACCTCATTCATGGAAATGCCCAATACCAATCCGCAAACGGTAACCCAGGAATTACTGGAAGAAAAATACAAACGCGCCTCCGAAGTGTCACCGGCAAACTATTCTTTTTACATGGGGGCAACCAACAATAACCTCGAAGAAGTACTGAAAACCGATGGAACGAGCGTTTGTGGCATCAAAATATTCATGGGTTCGTCAACTGGGAATATGCTGGTTGACAACGAAGATGTGCTGTCCGAGATATTTAAAAGTACCAAACTGCTGGTAGCCACGCACTGCGAAGACGAACCTACCATTATTGGCAATACAGCCATTTACCGCGAAAAATACGGAGAGTTTGTGCCGATTTCGGCACATCCAAAAATCAGAAGTGCCGAAGCATGCTTCAAATCATCATCAAAAGCAGTTGAGCTGGCAGCCAAATACGGGACCCGCCTGCATGTGCTGCACCTTTCGTCTGCCGACGAAATGAAGCTTTTTGCGCCCGGAAAAGTCTCCGAAAAACACATAACCGCCGAAGTTTGTGTGCATCATTTATGGTTCGACGAGCACGACTACATTCATAAAGGAAACCTCATCAAGTGGAATCCGGCCATTAAAACCGCTGCCGATAAATCCGCTCTCTGGGAAGCCCTTCGTTCCGACCGGATCGACGTTGTGGCTACCGACCACGCCCCACATACACTTCAGGAAAAAGAACATTCGTATTTTAAGGCACCTTCGGGCGGTCCGCTGGTTCAGCACTCGCTTACAGCCATGCTCGAAATGAGCCGAAAAGGCCTGATTGCGGTTGAAAAAGTCGTTGAGAAAATGTGCCATGCTCCAGCCGATTTGTTCCGGATTGACAGACGAGGCTACATCCGCCAAGGTTATTACGCCGACCTGGTTTTAGTTGATCCTAACCACAAATGGGTGGTTTCTCCTGAAAACATACTTTATAAGTGTGGATGGTCACCTTTTGATGGGATGGAATTTTCGCACCTCATTACTACCACGTTTGTAAACGGAAATAAGGTTTATTCCAATGGGAAGGTAAATACTGACATAACCGGGAAACGATTAAGGTTTATTCGGTAACAACATATCCTGAAAAAAGTAAAGGGGCTGCAGAAATACAGCCCCTTTACTTTTTAAATTAACCTATCGTTTTATTCAACAACTATCAGCAAATATTTCGATGCCTTCCAGAAATCTTCCGAATTATCGATATCAAGGCTTTCAACTTTTTTATCAGTTCCCTTAAAATGGTACGATCCATTCGGATGGTAGGTAACCAGCTTAGCCTTCTTGGTATTTAACTGCAACTGTTTAAATTCCCGAATGTCAACCTTCATAAAGAAATCCCTATTAAAATCTTTTTTCAGTTTCAGGGTTTTACCCATACCTAAAACGCCGCCTTCCTTTTCAATTACATTTTTGGCTTCCAGTTCCTTTTTAGTGCCAAAAGCATAATAGGCGGTATTCAGTTCGTTAGTCTGATTCTCGATGGCCTGATTTTTCTCGGCAATGGTTTGTTCGCTTTCCTTGGTAATGGTCTCAATTTTCTGGTTCAGATTGGCCACATCCACATGAAGATTTTCCAGCTCCTGTTTCAGGCTGGCAATTTCCGCATCTTTTTCGCCAACTTGTTTATTCAGATTTTCGATCATCTTTTCGAGCTCAACAATTCGCTGATTCGAATTGCGCAGTTTGATCTGCAACGATTTTACAAGCTCCTTGTTTTTCTGAAGCAAACTGTTTATTTGGGCAATGTCTTCAATGATCTTGTTCTTTGCCTCAACTTTAAGCTCTGTTCCGGAAGCAGCCTGAACCGACACAATCTTTTCAATAGTCTTAATCGAATCAAGGTTCGACTGAATTTCGTTCATGGCAGCAATATATTCAAGTATAGTATTGTCCTTCTGAACACCAAGCTGAGCAATGCTGTCCTGCTTAGCCTGCATTCGGGCAATTTCTTTTTTATGCCCGCAGGAAACCAATACCAAAACCGATAAAATAAACATTAACTTTTTCATCCGCGTAATTTTTAAAGTTCTTAATAACTATACATTCCGGCAAAATTTAGGGGTTTCGGGTGGAAGCTACAAAGATAATCAGCTTTTAGTTCACGATCAATTGCCTTGTAAAATGCAAAACAGCCAATTGCTCTGTTTTATTGTCCGAATTATTTTCTCCTGAATTTTACCGTTCAAATCAACAACCTCGGTTAATTGCTTTAGCCGATATTCTGTTTCATTAATTCCAAATTCCACATTTATGTAGCCGAATAATTGACCCCGATTTATTTCGGTATGATAAAGTTAAGCGGTAAAATCGAATTAATCTTCATTCATACGTCTTTATTTGTCCTTTGCAGAATCAGAATTCAGGAAAACTTCTGCGATAATCCGGTTAAAATTTAAAACGAATTAAAAATGGCGTTTCTGCACAAAACTACATGCTCATTTATTCGAAAGTTCGTAATATTGTACGCTTTTAAAAGTGCCACAGATAATACAATAATCCAGTATTTTCGGGGAAGTTTAATACAATAATATTCCAATTTGGCAGTTTATCCTTAAGTCAACAAATTTCAAGTATTGGGCAAACACTATTTATATCGGTTTTTATTGGTAACAGCGCTCTCTTTTCTGGCCGGATGTACGACCGAAAAGAACACCACTGTTTCGCGTGCATACCACAATCTGACAGCACATTACAACGTTTACTTCAACGGAAAGGAAAGTTTACAAAGTGGTATAAATAAAATCAACAATTCGGTCGAAGATGATTATTCGAAGGTGTTGCCCATTTATAAATCGAGTAACCCGACTACTGCCAAAGCAGCTACTTCCGACATGGAAAATGCGATAGTTAAAGGGTCAAAACTGATCCAGTCGCACTCGATTACCAAAAAGCCCAAACGCCGCAAAAACAGGAGCAAATCATACGTTGAGTTTGCCAGCCGCGACGAGTTCAACAACTGGGTTGACGATGCATACATTCTGATGGGGAAAGCCTATTTCTTCCAGCACAATTATTCGTCGGCTGTTATGAATTTCTCTTACGTGGTAAGGAAATTTGAAGACGATCCATCGCGCTATACAGCCTACGTATGGTTAATCAGGTGTTATACCGAAATGGAAAGGTACGTTGAAGCTTTCGAAATCATACAGCAGATGCAGACTGATGAGGATTTTCCGCGCCGGTTGGTTGGAGAGCTTTCGGCGGCCACTGCTGACTATTACGCCAAGCAGCTTTCGTATGGCGAAGGAATTCCATTCCTTTCCATAGCAGTAAAACAAACACCGACGAAACTGGAGAAACTGCGTTATCAGTACGTTTTGGCGCAATGGTACCAGGAAACCGGGAACCAGGAAAAGGCTTCTCAAGCATTCAGGGAGGTTGCCCGGAAGAATCCGCCGTACAAAATGGCTTTCAATGCCCGAATCAATGCTGCCGGAACATTTACCGGTACAGGCGATGTTGATAAGCTAAAGAAAGAACTGCGTAAAATGCTTCGCGATAAGAAGAACCTGGAGTTCCGCGACCAGATTTATTTCGCGATGGGTAACATATCGATGAAGGAAGGTAAGAAAGATCAGGCCAAGCAGGAATATACCAAATCAGCCTCGATGAGCATAGACAATCTTTATCAGCGCGCCCTTTCGTGCCTAACTCTTGCACAGATATATTTCGACGAACTCGAGTATAAAAAATCGCAGAGTTATTACGACAGTGCGATGGTTGTAATCGACGACAAATACCCGAATTACAAGCAAATTTCTGATCGATATAAAAGTCTGACCCGATTAACTGACAACATCTATGCTGTTGAGCGCGAAGATAGCCTTCAGCGTTTGGCTCTGATGGACGAACCAACCCGAAACGGATTAATCGACAAATGGATAAAAGCAGTTCTGGATAAAGAAGCCAAGGAAAAGCTGGCTCAGTCAACCCAAATGATGGACCGGAATTATTTCCGGATGAATGAAAATCGTTTTGGATTAAGCCAGCAACAGGAAGGTTCGGGTTGGTATTTTTACAATCCAACCACCGTTGCTTACGGAAAGGTTGAGTTTGAGCGCTTATGGGGAAAACGAAAGCTGGAAGACAACTGGCGCCGGGCTGATAAACGTACCATATCTGAAGAAAATGCCGAACAAGCAGAAGATTCAGTCTTAACGGCCGAAGGTCCGGTGAAGAAATTCAAGGATCCAAAAACACGTGAATATTACACTCAGGACCTGCCGATAAATGACTCGCTGATGGCCGTTTCTCATGTCAAAATCAGAAATGCCTTGTTCAATGCAGGTCGTATCTTCCGTACCGAATTCTCCGACTTTCCGCGGTCAATCGAATCGTTTGAAAGCCTGAATAAAAGATATCCTGATAATGTGTTTGCATTGTCATCGTGGTTCGAATTGTGGGATCTGTACACCAAACAGGACGACAAGGAAAAGGCTGAATACTACAAAAACCTGATTATTTCGAAATATCCTGAGTCGAAATACGCCAAGTACCTGCAAAACCCCAACTATTTTATCGAGCTCGAAGCCCGGTCGGATAGTGTCAACCGCTTGTACCAGATGGCTTTTGCCAAATTCAAGGAAGGTAGTTATGGCGATGCGGGTAAAATTACCGATCAGATAATGACACTGACACCCGATAGCGTATTGCTGCCCAAGATCAAATTCATTAAAACGGTTGCCGACGGAACTGCCACCGACAGAATTGCTTTTGGAAAAATGCTGACTGAATATATCTCGGCCTATCCAAAAGCAGAACCCAAGCCGTTGGCCGAAAAGATACTGCAACTGATCCAGGACAGTACTTTGGTTGACTACCAGAAATTGGTTGCTTCGGGCTATTTGAGCGATAAAATTAACAACAACGAATTACTCTCAGGAAACCGGAAAGCTAATGATGAATTTGGAGGGAAGTTCTCGTACGACGAAGACCTGCTGCATTATTTCGTTATCGCATATCCGAAAAATGCCAATATCGATCTGAACCGCCTGAAATTTGATCTGGCTAATTACAACATCGATCATTATACCAAAACCGATTTCGATATCGAAATACAAAACCTGAATAACAACAGCACATTGCTGCTGGTGCGCTCGCTCAACGATAAGGAACAGGGATTGATTTATTTCCGTTCAATCATCAAGCGGAGGGCCGTTTTTGAAGCACTGAAAAATATTAAATACGTCAATTTTGTGGTGTCGTCAACCAATTTCAGGGAAATTACGGCCGATAAAGATTACGCTGAATACCTGAAATTCTTCATTAAGAATTACAGCCAGTTCATTAGCGGCGATTTCTCGGAAGAACTGCTGCCCGAGCCGGAAGAGCTGATTGCCAAAGCCCAGCAGGAAGAAAACCAACTGAAAGAAAAAGGAAGTTTTGTGACGGTTGCTCCAACGGGTTCAGGCCTGGATATTTATTCGAACGAAGAAAGCGGTCCACAGAATTTTGTGATTGCAGTGAATACGCC
Organism: Bacteroidota bacterium; assembly: GCA_021849365.1. Classification (GTDB taxonomy): domain Bacteria; phylum Bacteroidota; class Bacteroidia; order Bacteroidales; family Prolixibacteraceae; genus Aquipluma. The sequence continues at coordinate 13,362 of JAJZSZ010000004.1, forward strand.
AAAAGCTAACATGAAACCGCTTGTGACAGCATTCAATGCGCATAACAAAGACGAGTTTAAACAAAGCGATTTGACAATCAGCCAAAGCCAGGTTTCGGATTATCAACTGATGGTGATCGGTAAATTCAAAACCAAAACCGAAGCCATCAATTATTTCACAAAAACACTGGCCAACCGTAAGCTTTTCAAAAGTCTCGATACACTTAGCTATCGAAACTTCATCATTACCGATGCCAACCTGAGAAAGCTCACTGAAACCAGGAAGATATTGGAGTATCTCAATTTCTTCAAAATCAGGTATATTGATCCGGCTTCCGGAGTATCGGCACAACCCGAGGTAAAACAACCTGCATATGCTGGACCGTACAACTCAAAAATTGACGGGACACAATCGTTTGTAATAATTGTTCCGAAAGAAGAAGTTAAATCAGAAGAGCTTATTGCTGCAATAAAACAGTTTAACCAGAAGAATTACAGTAGCCAAAATCTGCAGGTAACTTCCTCTATGCTCGACGATTTCAGGCTAATGATAAAGGTTGAGGGAATTTCGAACGCACAAGCAGGTCTGGAATATTTACGTGCCATTGCCAAGGACTCCCAGGTTTACGGCCCTATTCAGGATGCCAACTACCGTAATTTTGTTATTACACCGCAAAACGAGAACATTTTCAGGCAAAGTAAAAACATCCTGACTTACATGGAGTTTTACAAGCAATTCTACCTGAAATAGCTCTAATCGACTGTACTGCACAGCTTCATCGTTAAAGTTTGTTAAGTCGATACTATTATCCTTGAGTGCTTGTTATTACCTTAGTACCATCAGGTAAATGCATCAATTTATGAAGAAAACAAAAATACTTTGGACTGATGATGAAATCGATTCGTTGCGCTCGCACATTATCTTCCTTGAAGAAAAAGGATTTGAGGTTGTTACGGCCAATAACGGAACCGACGCCATTGAATTAGTGAAAAATAATTTTTTCGATCTCATGTTTCTGGACGAAAACATGCCCGGGTTAAGCGGATTGCAGACACTAAATGAGATAAAGGCCTTTGATCCGCACCTGCCTGTGGTAATGATTACCAAAAGCGAGGAAGAAGACATTATGGATGAGGCCATTGGGTCGAAAATGGCCGATTACCTGATTAAACCGGTAAATCCGATACAAATTCTGCATTCGATAAAAAAGAATGTCGATCAGCGGCGGCTTGTTACCGAACGAACCACATCGGCTTATCAGAACGAGTTTTCGAAAATTGGGATGCAGATAAGCGATAAACTTTCGTTTACCGAATGGGTCGAAATTTACCGAAAACTGGTGTTCTGGGAACTTGAACTGAGTCACTCGGAAGACTCGGCCATGGACGATGTGCTTCGCATGCAAAAGGCAGAAGCCAACAATTCATTTGCCAAATACATCAGGAACAACTATCAGTCGTGGTTTGGAAAAAATCCGGAAGGTCGCCCGTTGCTGTCGCCCGATATTTTCAAGAAAAAAATCTTTCCACAGGTTGACAGCGGAAATAAAGTCTTTGTTCTGGTCATTGATAACCTGCGGTACGACCAGTATCGGGTGCTGGCCACAGTTCTAAACAATTATTATCGCATTGAAGAGGAAGATTTGTATTGCAGCATATTGCCAACGGCCACCATGTATGCCCGCAATGCGATTTTTGCTGGGATGATGCCTTCGGAAATCGAACGTCATTATCCTGAATATTGGGAAGACGACGACAACGAAGGACACAAAAACCGGTTTGAACACGAACTCCTTCAAAAGCAATTGTCGCGGTTAAACAGAAATTACAAGCTGTTTTTCGAAAAAATTGCCAGTGTAAAAGGCACCCGAAAAATGACCGATTACCTTGGAAATATCCTTCAAAACGATCTCTCCGTTATGGTGTTCAATTTCGTGGACATGATTTCGCATGCCCGTACTGAGATGGATATGATTAAAGAACTGGCAAGTGACGAGTCGGCCTACCGTTCGTTGACTCTGAGCTGGTTCAATCATTCGTCGTTACTCGACTTGCTCAAGCTTTTGTCTGAAAACAAGGTTAAAGTAATTTTGACTACCGACCACGGCACCATCCGCGTTGATAATGCGCTAAAAGTAATTGGCGACCGTGAAACAAACACCAATCTGCGCTATAAACTTGGCCGGAATCTCAATTACAATTCAAAATCGATATATGACATTAAGACGCCGGCGACTATTTATTTGCCTTCGCGCAATGTAAGTACATCGTACATTTTTGCCACCAATACCGACTTTTTTGCTTACCCCAATAACTATAACCATTACGCACAATATTACCGAAACACATACCAGCACGGAGGAATATCGCTCGAGGAAATGATTATTCCGATAGTAACGATGACACCAAAAGGGTAATTCTACCCTAGAAAATACCCTTAAAATATACGACCAAGCGATAAAAGGCTGAATGACTCACCTGCTCATTCAGCCTTTTTATCGTTTACAAAAGCTTGTTCATCGATAAAACAACAAACATAACCCTGTTATTTTATAACTTAGTTTTTAATAAGCAATTAAACCTATTGATCGGAATCTAGTCATAGAAGCCGGGACCTAATTTTAACACTTGTGAAGATAACCATCGAAAACCTAAATAAAGTCTATCCCAATGGCAACCATGCGCTGAAGGATGTGAACCTGGAGATCAATAATGGGATGTTTGGATTGCTTGGTCCGAACGGGGCAGGCAAATCGAGCCTAATGCGCATCCTGGTTACTCTGATGCAACCATCGTCGGGTTCAGTAAAAATGAATGGTTACGATCTGACGCGTGATCGAGATAAAATCAGGGCAATGCTCGGGTATCTCCCACAGGACTTTCGCTTTTTCTCTCACCTGAAAACATATGAATTTCTGGATTATGCCGCCCGGCTCGCCGGAATGAAAAACAGCAAAGAGCGCAAACTGGCCGTTGATAAAATGCTTGAGGAAGTGGGACTTTTTGAAGCCCGCGACCGCAAAGCCAATAACCTTTCAGGAGGGATGAAACGCCGTTTGGGCATTGCTCAGGCTTTGATCAATAATCCAAAAGTTATTATTGTTGATGAGCCCACCACCGGCCTCGATCCTGAAGAACGAATCCGGTTTCGGAATTTGCTTTCTACCATTTCAACCCAGGATGTTATCATCATCTTATCAACCCACATCGTAGGCGACATTTCGAGTTCGTGTACCGACATGGCTTTGCTGAACAAAGGAGGATTGGCTTTTACAGGTTCTCCTGACGAACTAATCGCACGGGCGAACGGGAAAGTTTGGCTCATACAGGCCAGTGAAGCCGAATACCTTGAGATTAATGAGAAATACCCGGTTATCTCCAATGTACCCAACAGCGATGGCTGGGAAATTCAGGTGGTAGCCGACTCGATAGAAGGATATAATGGGCATAACATCGATCCAAACCTGGAACATGCCTACGTTTATTTCATGGAAAACAATCTGAATCAATGGACCGCAATTTAAACCTGATCCTTGTATGATTTCACTTCACAACATTACTTCAATAGCCAAATACGAAATCACCACCCTCCTGCGAAGCTGGTTCTTCCGGATTTTTGCGCTGATTGCCATTGTTGTTTTATTCTTCTTCAACATGGTTACTCTGATTATGAACAATGGCGGAAACTGGAGCTTAAAAGCAATCTCGTCCATAATTCCGTACGTCAACTTAATCATGCTCAACATGGTGCAGGCAATCATTGCCATCTTCCTGGCTTCCGATTTCCTGAAACGCGATAAAAAGCTGGATACCACCGACGTAATTTACATCCGCTCCATGTCGAACGGCGAATATGTGGCTGGAAAAACCATTGGGAACCTGGTCGTTTTTATCATCCTCAACCTGATTATTCTTTCCGAAGCGCTCATTTTCAACATGATTGCTGAGAATATTGCAGTAAACTGGATGGCTTACCTACAATATTTCCTGATCATCAGCTTACCAACCCTCGTGTTTATACTTGGTCTTTCGTTTTTTGTAATGAGCATTCTGAAAAATCAGGCCATCACGTTTATTCTTCTGCTGGGATATGTTGCCATTACCATTTTCTACCTCAATACCAAATATTACTTCCTGTTCGACTACATGGCCTACAGCCTGCCGCTGTTGAACTCCGATTTCATTGGCTTTGGCAATATGGACACCATAATCGTGCACCGGGGCATGTATGCCTGTTTTGGTGTGGCGTTTATTTTCCTCACGGTATCGCTCCTGAAACGCCTTCCTCAAAGCCCTTACAGCAATAAGATAACATTCATTCCTGCAATCCTATTTTTTATCGCTGGCATCTGGCTGGGGAAAATGCATGTTTCCAGTTTTATTCAGACTCAGGATATGCGGGCCGAAATGCGATCGCTCAACGACGCTAATATAACCACTCCGCGCCTGAAGGTTGAAAGCTACAAAATCGATCTTGAGCATCAGGGCAATTCCGTTGAGGTTAGTGCAAAACTAAAGGTAAGCAACCCGTATCCCGAAGCTGTTAATCATTTTGTATTCAGTCTGAACCCTGGCTTCAGGATAAGTAAAGTTACATTTAACGGCAAGGAAGTTTCACCCAAACGCGAGTTGCAGCTGATTAGTTTTACCGATACGAAACTCGAACCGGGCGAATCGGCCGAACTTGAATTTACATACAGCGGAAAACCAAACGAAGCCCAGAGTTTTTTGGATGTTGACGACAAAACCATGGAAACGCCAAACAGGGCCAACATGTATAAAATTGATAAACGATCGGCTGTTGTTTCGGCCAACTATGTGCTGCTTACCCGCGAATGCGACTGGTACCCGGTTGCTGGAACCGGCTTTGGCAAGCAAAGCAAACAATGGATGCAGAAACAATTCAGTAATTTTGACCTGACTGTAAAAACAAAACCCGGATTAACAGCTATATCGCAAGGCAAAGCTGAAACCGGCGAAGGTAATTTCCATTTTATTAACAAGCACAATCTTTCACAAATATCGCTGGTAATTGGCGACTATGCCTTGAAATCGCAGGTGATTGATGGTTTGGATTTTAACCTTTATTATCACAAGACTCACGATTATTTCTCCAAATTTTTCGAACCGGTTAAAGACACCATTCCGGAACTGATTAAAACCGCCCTGAAAGACTACGAGCGCAAAATCGACATGTATTATCCGTTCGACAGGGTTACGGTAATCGAAGTTCCGGCTCAATTCTTTTCGTACCCCCGCACCCTGATTGGCGAACGCGAACAAATTCAGCCTGAAACCATTTTGTTTCCTGAAAAAGGATTGCTGATTGACGAGGCTGATTTTGCAGGTAGCGTGAAACGAATGGAACGCTGGAGCCGTGGAGAAGACAACTCGACTCCTGAAGAAAAGAAAATAAACGCATTCAATAATTTTTTGTCGCTATTTTCCCAGGCAGCGGCACGACCCAATTTCAGCCAGAACCAGGGACAGGTGCAAGTCACTGAAAAGGCTAACCCGTTGTATTTCTATCCATTATTCTACAACTACGCCTACTTTGTTCAATCGGATCAATGGCCAATAACCGACCGTATTTTTGAAGCTTATCTGAAAAAATCGTCGGCCGAATCCGGACCAATGGGATTTATGCGCGACATGCAGGGAATGACCGAAAATGAACAGGCCAATCTGGCTTTGCTCGACCACACTTTTGCCGAACTTCTCGACGACCCTGAAAAGGTACAGATTATCGACAATGTGATCCAACTGAAAGGTCAAACACTTTTCTCCATCATCAAACGCAAAACCGGAGACGAGGCTTTTGATGATTTCATGTTCAATTTCCTGAAAAGCATACGGTTCAACTCAACAACCATCGAAGATTTCAACGAACAGATCAAGCAACAATTCAACACCGATCTGTTGCCATACATGGGGAAATGGTTCAGCAGCAAAGATTTGCCCGGATACCTGATTGGTAGCGTAAAAGCGGTGAACGTACTCGATGGCGACCGGCTGAAAACGATGGTCAAATTCAGGATAACCAATTCAGAAAAAACTGAAGGCATTGTGCTGGTACAGTTCAGGCTTGGTGAAGGCGGGGGCCCCGGACGCGGACGGTTTGCCGGCGGCGGTGCAAACAGCGAAACCATCGATAAACTTCTGCACCTCTTGGGTGGTCAGACCAAAGAAGTAAGTTACCTGCTCGACGGAACTCCACGAAATATTACCATTAACACGCTCACTTCGCGGAATATTCCGGCCGAACTCCGCCTTCCGCTCGACAACATTGAGGAAGACAAAAAAGCGACGCCATTTGAAGGTGAGAAATTACTGGATACACCGGTACAACTTGCAGAAAAAGGAGAATTCATTTCAGACGACGAAGACTCGACCTTCCGATTCACTGTTTCCGACGATAAAAGCTTGTTGCAAAAGCTGCTCCTGAGTGAAGAACAGAGCAAGGACAAGTTTGTCGGCTTCAACACATGGCGGGCTCCAAGAACCTGGAAAGCAACGACCAACAGCGGATTCTTCGGCAGGTTTATCCGTTCGGCACACTACGTAAAATCGGGCGACGGAAGTAAAAAAGCTACCTGGAGCATCCCAATCGGCGGCGACGGTACATACGAAGTATTCAGCTATATCACCAAGATGCGGCGCGGGCCACGGCGCGATAATCAGGACAACTCGGGAGAATATACTTACACGATAAATCATAACGGAGAAAAAGAAAATGTGGTCGTCGATCTGAAAACAATCGACGACGGATGGAACAGCCTGGGGTCGTTCTATTTCTCTGGTGATACCGTGAAAATTGAGCTCGGAAATAATTCGGCAGCACAGGTGGTTATTGCCGATGCCATCAAGCTGGTTAAACAGTAAAAGGTTCGGAGTGCCTGAAGTTTGGAGTTCGGAATTAAGCTCAGGAACAATAGAAACAAAAGGAACTAAATAAAGAAACTAATAAAACACAATTAAATATGATGCTTCACAAAAAACTGATCCAAAGAGGACTTTTGCTGTTCATTTTTTGTCAGCTTTTGCTTTCGGCAAATGGCCAACAAATTTTGACGCTCGACAAGGCGCTTGATATTGCGCGTTCAAACAGTCCGGACATTCGTCGCTCACTTTTAAACCTGGAGCGTTCTGAACAAACCCTGAAAGCACAAAATGCTGCATTAAAGTCAAATTTTTCGTTGAGTGTGAGCCCATTTAGCTACGACCAGACACGCTCTTTCGACAACTTCAATGCCAAGTGGTTTACCAGCAAAACCACCCAATCGTCAGGAACCTTTATGGTTTCACAACCCTTTCTCCCCACCGATGGAACCATTAGCCTCGTTAACCGTTTTGGGTGGCAGAACAAATCGAGTATCCAGGGGTTGAACAGCATCGACAGCAAAGCATTTACCAACTATCTGTCTCTGAGTATTACCCAACCCATATTTACTTACAACCGTACCAAACTTCAGATAAAGGAACTGGAACTCGACCTTGAGAATGCCCAGCTAAGTTACGCCATGCAAAAGCTAAACATGGAAAAGCAGGTTACCCAGTTTTTCTACGATGTTTATCTGGCTCAAATGAACCTGAGTATTTCGCAGGACGAGTTTAATAATACACAAAAGAGTTACGAGATTACCCAAAACAAGGTAACTGCCGGAATTGCCGCCAAGGAAGAACTCTACCAGGCCGAACTCAACTTTGCCACGGCCAAATCAACCCTCCAGAATGCACAGGTAAATCTCGACAACCTGAAGGACCAGTTTAAACAGTACATCGGGATGGACATTATGGATGAAATAACCGTAATGACCGATGTGGCCATGTCTCCCGTAGTGGTTGATATGAAGAAAGCCATCGACTTCGGGTTAAGCTCGAGAATGGAACTTCGCCAGAGGGCCATCGACATCGAAAACTCGCAGTTCGACCTGATCAAAACAAAAAGTTTAAATGAATTTAAAGGAGATGTCAGCCTGTCGCTGGGTATTACCGGGGATAACGAAAAACTGAAAAACATATACGACAACCCAACCAATAACCCGAGGGTTTCAGTTTCGTTCAACATTCCGCTTTACGACTGGGGCGAAAAAAAGGCAAGGATCAAAGCGCAGGAGGCTGTAATTGAGACACAAAAATTAAGCGAAACCGAACAGCGCAAACAGATTACGCTCGATATCCGGAAGGTTTACCGAAGTCTGCAAAATCTGGTGAACCAGATAGATATTGCCAAGCAAAACGAAAAAAACGCTCAGCTTACCTACGAAATCAACCTCGAACGGTATGCCAACGGCGACCTTACCAGTATGGATATGAACCTTTTCCAAACTCAGCTTTCGCAAAAGAAAATGTCATACGCACAGTCGTTGATCGATTATAAAATTGAATTGCTGAACCTTAAGATTCAGTCGCTCTTCGATTTCGAGAAAAACGAAGCCATTGTTCCTGAAACAATTATCCAAAAGAAAAAATAAAACACACAGTATATGAAATCATTTCACCAATTTATCGCTTTGATTGCCCTGATCGGTGCTACCACAGCCTGTAACAATCAGCCAACGAATACAACTACCGAGCTTGCCGTTCCTGTATCGGTTAACGACATCAAACCCCGGTCGATCGAAAAAATCATCAATACCACCGGAACGCTGAATGCCACCAAGAAAACGACCTTGGCTACCGAAATGACCGGTAAATACAAACTGCTGATCAACCCGAAAACGCGTCGGCCGTTTGCTCTGGGCGATCAGGTTGAAAATGGGCAGGTGATCATTCAGCTTGAGGATGCAACCTACGAAAACAGCATCGGCTACGACAGCAAAAAGCTGAACCTCGAAATCTCGGAGCAAAACATGAAAAAACAGCAGTCGCTCTTCGAGAAAGGCGGAGTAACCCAGCTCGATTACCGCAACTCTGAAGTTAGTTATACCAACGCCAAATACGATTTTGAACGGGCTAACCTGCAAATGGCAAAAATGAAGATTTCCTCACCGTTCAAAGGTGTAATTACTGATTTGCCAACCTTCACCAACGGAACTCAGGTGGCAACCGGTACTGCAGTAGTTAGCCTGATGGATTACAGTACTATGCTTGTTGAAGTAAACCTTCCTGAGAAATACATCAACGAAGTAATGATCGATCAGCCTGTTCGGATTATGAATTACACTTTGCCAAACGATACCCTGACCGGAAATGTAAAAGAATTATCGCCGGCAATCAGCACCGAAACACGCACATTCAAGGGAATCATTCAGGTTACCAACCCCGACCTGAAACTTCGCCCCGGAATGTTCGCCAAAGCCGACATTGTACTGGCCCGCAAAGACAGCGTGATTGTTATCCCGAAAGACATCATCATTTCAAGCCAGCGCGGAAAATCAGTATTTATCGTTGATAACGGAACTGCCGACGAAAAACGCATCACCATTGGCTACGAAAACCAAAACGAAGCTGAAATTACTTCAGGCTTGAAAATGAACGACAGATTGGTTATCAAAGGTTTTGAAACCCTCAAGAACCGTTCGAAAGTAAAGATTGTGAAATAAAAAGTTGGGAGTTTGGAGTGCCTAAAGTTCGGAATTGATCTCCTGGCACTCCAAATTCAATATAAATAAGTGAAATATGAAGTGTCGAAGTCTGGGCTCGGAGTAAACTCTAGGCACTCCGAATTCTAGTCACTTCGAACTCAATTAATTAATTCATAAAGAATGAAGAAATTAGCACAATTTGCCGTCAGCTACCCGGTAACCATACTTATGGTGGTTTTTGCCGTCGTTTTGCTGGGATATATTTCTTTTCAAAAGCTGGGTATCGACTTGTTTCCGGAGATAAACAATCCCCGTTTGTTTATTGAGCTGAAATCCGGAGAACGTCCGCCTGAAGAAATTGAAAAACAGTTTGTAAAGAACCTCGAAGCGCTGGCTATCCGTCAGTCGGGAGTAGTGCAGGTTTCGTCAATCTCGAAAGTCGGAACTGCTCAGATTACCGTTGAATACACCTGGACCAAAGACATGGATGAGGCTTTCCTCGACCTGCAGAAGGCTGCAAGTTCATTTGCACAAAACCAGTCGCTCGACGAAATCAACATCACTCAGCACGATCCGAATACCTCGCCGGTAATGGTTATTGGCCTTTCGCACGATAACATCACCGATATGAACGAGCTTCGCAAAGTAGCCGAAAACTATATCCGGAACGAACTGGTAAGGCTCGAAGGCGTTGCCGACGTAGAAGTTTCGGGCTCGGAAACCAACGAAGTACTGATTCAAACCGATCAGTACCTGCTCGATGCTTTTGGATTGACTTTAGACGAACTCAATACCCGAATTCAAAGTTTCAACCAGAATATTTCCGGAGGGTCCATCACCGAAATGGGTCTGAAATATGTGGTAAAGGGCGTTAGCTTGCTAACCGATTTGAGCGATTTTGAAAACACCATTGTTGGTTACAAAGCTGTTACTACCGCCGATAACACCGCTGAAAAAGCACCTATTTACCTGCGCGAAGTAGCTAAAATTAGCTTTGCCAACAAAGAACCTGAAAATATTGTCCGCCTGAACGGAAAACGTTGCCTGGGCCTGTCTGTATATAAAGAAACCCGCTTCAATACCGTTAAAGCGGTTGAAGATATTACCAAAACGCTGGCTGATATGGAGAAAGCGTTGCCTGGCTATAAACTTGAAGTAATCACCAACCAGGGAACCTTTATCAACGCTGCCATTAAAGAAGTGGAAGACACAGCCATGATCGGGATGGTGCTGGCCATCATCGTAATCTTCGTATTCCTGCGCCGCATTGGCACCACCATGATTGTGAGTATTTCGATGCCTATCTCGATTATCGCCACCTTCAACCTGATGTATTTTAACGATCTCAGCCTGAACATTATGACCCTCGGTGGTCTGGCGCTGGGAGCCGGTATGCTGGTTGACAATGCCATTGTGGTTATGGAAAACATTTTCCGACTGCGCGAAACAGGCATGTCGGTAAAAGAAGCCGCGATTGAAGGAACTGCGCAGGTTAGTGGTGCAATCACCTCATCAACCATTACAACAGTGGTGGTTTTCCTGCCTATCGTTTATTTGCACGGCGCCTCGGGCGAGTTATTCAAAGATATGGCGCTTACCATCACATTCTCGCTGCTTTCGTCGCTGGTAGCTGCCATTGTGCTCATACCGATGCTATACAATTATTTCTTCCGGAAAGGGAAAAGCACAGGCATTTCCAAATCGGTTCAGGTAAAAGGTTACGGCCGTTTCCTGGGGCGGGTGCTCGAACGCAAATGGACGGTGATTGTTGTTGCCACCATTTTACTGGGGCTGGCTGTGCTGCTGGTTCCGCGGGTTGGTACCGAATTCATGCCTAAAAACGAGACACGCGAATTCAGCAT
>JAJZSZ010000004.1:24739-38133 GCA_021849365.1 Bacteroidota bacterium
CTGAAGGAACAAGGCTGCTGCGCACTTCGGCTGCCGTCGAAAACATGGAAACCATGATCCGTGAAACGCTGGGCGATCACCTGGAAAGCGTTTATTGCCAGATCGGTCCATCAACTGGGATGCTGACCAGCGCCGATGCTCTTTTTGAAGGTGAAAATACGGCCAACATAAAAGTTATACTTAAACCGGATGCCAAATTTGGATCAACTTCGGCCATTCAATCCATTTCGCAATCATTGGTTGTAACGCCTGATATGAAAATTAAATTCGTTCAGGATCAGACCGCTCTTGGCGGAATTATGGGAACCGACGAAGCCCCGCTGGTCATCGAAATCCAAGGTGAAGACCTGAAGGTGATCGAAGATTTATCGAACCAGGTAAAAACAGCTGTGGCCGGAATTCCTGAATTGTACAACCTCGAGGCATCGATGGAAGGCGGTTCGCCCGAAGTGGAAGTGGTTATCGACCGGTTGCGTGCAGGTATTTTCAATATGAGCGTAACCAATGTGGTCACTCAAATCCAGAATCAGCTTACCGGTAAAAAAGCCGGAACCATTGAAAAAGGAGGCGAAATGCAGGACATCACTCTACGCCTGCCCGACAAAGGATTATCTGACCTGGCCGATATGGAACTTAAAAACGGAACGCAGGTAGTACGCGTGAACGAAATTGCAACCATCCGCGAAGGACAGTCTCCAAAAGAAATTTTCCGCCGAAACCAAACACGCATCGGAAAGATTACTGCTTACATGAACAAGGATATCGCCCTCGATAAAATGGTTACCAAAGTAAATCAGGCCATTGCTGGCATTACGCTCCCACTCGATTATAAAATCAAGATCACCGGTGAAGAAGAAAAACGTCAGGAATCGATGAATGCACTCGGTTTTGCATTAATCCTTTCGATCATCCTGGTATTTATGGTATTGGCAGCCGAATTTGAGTCACTCATACATCCATTCACCATCCTGACAACCATTCCGTTCGCCATCGTTGGTTCGGTGCTCACATTCTATTTCCTGGGCCGGACGCTTAACGTGATGGCGGCTATCGGTATCATCATGTTGATTGGTATTGCGGTAAATCACGCCATTATTTTGGTCGATCGTATCCTGCAAATCCAGAAAGAAGGTGTTTCGCGCATCGAAGCCATTAAAATGGCGGGTCAACAGCGTATCCGTCCTATTTTGATGACCAAGCTGACAACCATTTTAGCTATGATTCCGCTTACCATTGGTTTCGGAGAAAGCGTATCGCTGCGCGCACCTATGGCAATTGCCGTAATTGGTGGTCTGATCACTTCAACACTCATGTCTCTTATCGTTATTCCGTGCGTATTTGAAGTTATCGACAGCCTCAGAGACCGGTTCCGGGGAAAAGATACTGAAGAAGAGAGCTTTGAACCGATTGAAGAATAATCAGCAGGTGTTATTCCCAATGACTATTTTCTAATGAAAATAAACTAAACAGATGAAATTCATCATACAGCGAAAAGTCCTGATCAGCATGCTGTTCCTGGGGTTAACCGTTCTGGGATTTATCTCGTACCGGCAACTACCTGTGGAATTGATTCCGAATGCCGAATTACCATTTCTTTTTGTTCAGGCCAGCTCCTCAACCGAACTGGCTCCTGAATACATGGAAAACCAGGTGACCATTCCGATCGAAGGCGCCATTGGTACACTTGAGGGCATCGAATCAATCGAATCGAATGTTAATGCAAGGCAAACCTCGGTGGTGGTGTACTACCAGAAAAACGTCAATTTCAAGTATGCTTACCTGAAACTTCAGGAAAAGATCAACGAAATTCAGTCGTCGATGCCAACCGGGGTCAGGGTAAATGTGGCCAAAGTCGATCTGCAGCAAATGAACAGCCAGTTCGTGGAATTGCAGGCCCGTGGCGAGGGAGGTGTCGATCGTGTGCGCACCATTGTCGAACAAAACATCAGGCCCGATCTGGAGAACATCGACGGAATAGCCTCGGTAAATGTGTACGGCGGAAAACAAAAGTCGATCCAGGTAATTCTCGATACCAAAGCGTGCGAGGCTTACCACATCACCCCCGGAAGAATACGTTCGTTGCTCGCGCAAAACAATGGTTCGCGAACCTATGTGGGCAACCTGAAGGACAAGTCGATGCAATATTTCGTGCATGTAACGGCCGAATATACCAAGGTTGAAGATCTGGAAAACCTGGTGGTTGCCACAGGTCCGATCCTTTTGAAAGATGTGGCTGAAGTGCGCTTTGGCGTAAAAGAAGAAACCTCGTTCAGCCGTGTAAACGGGAAAGATGCGGTGACGATTCTGCTGATCAACGATTCGCAGGCTAACCTCATCAAACTGTCGGAGGCCACTCGAAAGGTGGTTGCCAACCTGAACGAAAAAATGGCCAGCAAGGAAATTGAAATTGCCGAAATAAGTAACTCGGCCGATCAGATGGAGCGAAACATCGATCAAATCATCGATCTGGCTTTGGTGGGAGGTATCCTGGCTATTTTCGTACTCTGGATTTTCCTGAAAAACCTTCGCATTGTGTCGTTTATAGCACTGGCAATCCCTATTTCGGTGTACACCTCATTCAACCTGTTTTATGCCTTCGACATTACCCTGAACAGTTTAACACTGGTGGGTATGGCTCTGGCGATAGGTATGCTGCTCGACAACAGCGTGGTGGTACTCGAAAATATTTACCGGCTCGCGGGAATGGGACATCCGCCGCAACGAGCGGTGGTTCAGGGCACAACCGAGGTGTGGCGGTCAATTCTGGCATCCACGCTCACTACAGTTTGTGTGTTCCTTCCTTTCGTATTCTCTAAAAACTACATGATTACCATCATGGGAGCCAACATCGGGATATCCATTATCTCGACGGTAATGGTGTCGCTGGCGGTTGCACTGCTACTGGTTCCCATGGCGTCGTACGCGCTGTTGAGACGTAAGGTGGCGAAAAATATCTTTTACGAAAAGGTAACAACCAACCTGCGCATGGTTCAGGTTTACCTGGTTTTACTGAAAACCAGTATGCGCACCCCTGCCGCAACCATTATTGGCGGGATTGTGGTTTTCTTCCTCACTGTATTCATCAGTATTGCCATTAGTGTAAGCTCGCTTCAGGAAGTGGAGAACAAACAAATTACGCTATATGTAACCATGCCTTCGGGCTCATCGCTCGAAACAACCGATCAAACGGTACAGGAAATAGAGAAAAAACTGGATGATCTGGCCGAAAAGCTGGATGTCATCAGTAAAATTGAAGCCGAACAGGCTACGGTTACCATCAAACTGAAAGAGGATTACAAAGAGATTGCCGATCGCAGTTTTGCCGAAGTGAAAAACGACATCGACAAACGGACGAAAGGTATCAAAGCTTCTTCAATCTCATTCACCCAAACTCAGAGATCTGGTAATTTCCAGGGCGGAAGCCGTAATATGGGAGGCAGCTTCCAGAAATTGATGGGAATCGGTACCGATGAAGAAAAAATAGTTCTCAAAGGGCAGGATTTTGAAAAGCTTCAGGCTGTAGGCGAAGACCTCAAATATTTTATCGATCAGCTCGAATCGGTACAATCGGTTAACCTGAACATTTCTGATAACCGGCCTGAAGTGCATTTGTATTTCAATCCGCTGTTGATGACCGAATACAACATTTCACTCAGCACCGTATTGTCGGAACTGAATTCGTTCTCGAAAGAAATAGCGACCAACATTCAGTACAAGCAGGGAGTGGACGAGTATGAAATCATCATCTCGCAAAAAGAAGTGGTTGACGACCCGACCAAGAAAACCGACCGCAACATGGAAGAGCTGAAACGGTTGCAGGTTTCCGACACACAAGGCGGCGTGCACGATCTTCAGGACTTTACCAACATTGTTTACGCCAGCGGACTCTCGGGAATCAACCGGGTCAACCAGGAAAAACAAATCGAAATTAATTACCGGTTCATCAGTGAAGCCAGCAGTTCGAAAGACCTTTTGGCCTCGTACCGCAGTGAAATCGACCAATTGGTGGCCAACTACAACCTTCCATCTGGGGTAGCTGCCGAAGTGGTTCACGAAGAAACCGACTATTCAGAATTCTACTTCCTGATTGGGGCCGCCATTATCCTGATATTCATGATTATGGCATCAGTTTTCGAGTCAGTAGCTACACCATTTGTGCTACTCTTCTCTATCCCACTGGCCGCAATCGGATCGCTCATTGCATTGATTATCACAAACAATAGCCTGCTCAATACCAATACTTTGATTGGGTTCCTGATTTTGCTGGGGGTTGTGGTCAACAACGGAATTATTCTGATTGACTACACCAATATTCTCCGTAAACGTGGATTCCGCCGCTCGCGTGCGGTAATGACAGCTGGATTGTCGCGTGTCCGTCCAATCCTGATTACGGCCATTACCACCATTGTGGGTATGCTACCACTGGCGTTGGGCGATGCCGAATATGTGAGTGCCATTGGAGCTCCGTTTGCCATCGTGGTTATTGGCGGGCTGGCCATGAGCACCATTCTCACTTTGGTATTCATTCCAACCTTCTATTCGGGCCTCGAAAATGCCATCGACTGGTTCAAAGAACAAACACTCCGGATAAAAATTACCCAGATAGCCCTGATGGCGGGATCTTTCCTGCTCATTTACCTGAAAGTTGACAGCGGACTGTGGCAAATGCTCGATTTTGTATTGGTTGTTATTCTCGTTCCGGGATCAACCTGGTTTGTGTTGAACAGCTTGCGAAAAGCACAGACCAAACTTATTGGTGAGCAGGACAGCATTAATATACGCATTCAAAACCTGGTTAAAATTTACGACCGCGAAAGCCGTTTCTCACGCGAGTGGGAAAGTGGAAAGAAAATACGCCGCCGGGCCGGGCTCGAAAAACAATATCATACCATCCGCGAATTCGATTACCTCATCTGGCAACTGCCGTTGCTGGGTTTCCTTATCTATTTCAGCTTTATTTATCTCGATAGTGCCTTCTGGTCGCTGATGCTCTCTGTGGGTATTGCCAATCTGGCCCTGAGCATGTGGAAACCATTCAGCTATTTCCTGAATTTCAGGGCTGAAAAAACAGGTAAAAAACGACTGCTGAAAGTTTATGATTGGGTACGTACTTTCCTTTTCTGGTTTTTACCAGCCATCGAAACATTCCTGGTGTGGAAAGTAACCAAGACTATCGGATTTGTAGTCACTTTCGGTATTTTGTGGTATCTGGCGCTTATTATCTCGGTAACTTCGAAGAAGCTTTATAAGGAAAAAATAAACATCGACCGTATTACCGGCCGTTTTGGAACCATGCGCCGTGGCTGGTTACGTACGGTTAAAAAGATTCCGCTTATTGGAAAACAACATCAGCCATTTAAAGCGCTCAATGGTGTTTCGCTCGAAATTGGCACAGGTATGTTCGGGTTGCTTGGCCCGAATGGCGCCGGTAAATCGACTATGATGCGAATCATCTGCGGAATCCTCGAGCAGAGTTATGGCAAGATCTGGATTAACGGTATCGACACTCAGGAAAAACGCGAAGAACTTCAGGGTTTGATCGGTTATCTTCCGCAGGAATTTGGAACTTACGAAAATATGCCTGCCGAGGATTTCCTCGATTATCAGGCTATTCTGAAAGGTCTGGCCGATGCTCAACAACGTAAAGACCGTATTGAATACGTGCTGAAAGCTGTTCACATGTGGGAAAAACGTGGCGATAAAATCGGTTCGTTCTCGGGAGGTATGAAACAGAGAATCGGGATTGCACAAATTCTGCTTCATCTGCCTAAAATTCTGGTGGTTGACGAGCCTACCGCCGGTCTCGACCCGCGCGAACGTATACGTTTCCGTAACTTATTGGTTGAACTGAGCCGTGAGCGTATTGTAATCTTCTCAACACACATCATCGAAGATATTTCCAGTTCGTGTAACCAGGTGGCCGTTATCAACCGCGGCCGGGTAAAATACCACGGAACGCCAATGGATATGGTGCATCTGGCCAAGGATATGGTTTGGCAGTTCGATCTTCCGGTCGACGAATTCGACAAAATGGAGAACAAACAACTGGTTACCCACCACATGCGGCAGGGCGACCTGATCAGGGTGCGATTCCTGTCGAAGAAAAAACCGGCAGAAAATGCGATCCCGGTCAGCCCGATTTTGGAAGATGCTTATTTGTGCCTGATAAAAGATTTGAAATAAAAGAAATTAACGATTATCGGAGTAAGACAACTTCGTTAATCGTTGATCATAAATCTAAAATTTGACTATGGAATCAGCTATGAATGCGGCCAACGTCTGGATCCTGTTCCGGAAATTGGTAAAATACAATATGAAAGTCATTTTTGGCAACCGGTTTATCTGGTTTGTTTTGGCGGCCATTGCCTTTTACTTTTTCATTGCCATTGTCAACATTTACGATGGCAATCAGCCCGACGAAGGCTTTATATACGGACTGCAGATTATGCCAGGTCTGCTCCTCATTTTTTACCCGATGACTTTCGGAATACAAAATGATCTGGATGCCGGGATACTGGAGATTCTCTTCGGAATACCCGACTACCGCTACAAAGTTTGGCTGGTGCGATTGATTCTGGTATTCGTACTGGTCGGCCTGATGATGCTTGGCCTGACGATTATGAGTTATTACCTTCTGGCCCCGATAAGTATTCTTGATATAAGCTGGAACGTGATGTTCCCCATTTATTTCCTGGGCTCACTGGCGTTCCTGTTCTCAACCATCATTAAAAACGGCAACGGAACTGCCGTGGTGATGGTTATCATTGGAGTGGGGCTACTTATTTTATCGAATATACTCGACCGCACCATGTGGAATATTTTCCTGAATCCGTTTGACATTCCCAACCGGCTCAACGAAATGGTTTGGCAGGAAATCACGATGAAGAACCGCATCTTCCTTGCTGTAGGCACCATTTTGTTTGTCCTTTACGGACTGTTTAATCTGCAGAAACGCGAGAAGTTTATTTAGCTGATGAAGACGCTATTCCTTTCCCTCTGTTTCGCATTGTTGGCCTCAGTAATCTTTGCGCAGACAAAGAACCGCATTTCAATTTCTTATGCATCCGCAAATAATGGCGTAGATATTAAAGAAGGATGGATTGGAGATATGGGCTACACTGGCAAAAGCGGCAGCTTGCTTGAAGTAAAATTTTCGAGAAATATTAATTCGTTTTTTGCCGTTGAGACTGGGTTACAATATGCTCATAATAAGATTGAAACTCACTATTTCCCAGACGGAATAATGCATTATAAAAACTCAGAAATTAACCTGGTTTCGGTTCCTGTGTATGGAAACCTGACTTTTCTGAAATACTTCTTTGCTGAGGCCGGACCTACTTTTGATTTCGAATTTAATCATGCCGACTCATCATCGCCACAGAATCAGTCGGGCATTGGGCTTGGCTTTGGTGCAGGCGGAAAGTACACTTTTAATCACGTTTCCATCATTATAAATCCCTTTTTTCAACGGCAAAAGATGGTCACATTCAATGGGGACGACTACGTTGAACACCTCTGGCAATCGGGGATCAAGTTTGGGTTAGGATACAGTTTCTAAAAAGCAAAAGGATCCGATCTTTTCGGAAAAGATCGGATCCTTTTTTATCTAATGCTTTTTCACTTATACAATCAGATCCACAAAAGCATTCAACTGCGTATCGAAGTTCTGGGCGGTGTAAGTGCCCAATTCTTTTAGAGCCTGCAGGTTTTTGGGCGAAGCATCGTCCATATCCGGATTTACATCAATTGGCATCTCGGTGTTGATGCGAAGGTATTGGTTGGGGACACCAACCGCTTCGAACATTTGCCGAAGCTGATAATCGACCACATCAGCCACACCCGACATCATAATATCAATCAGCGGCTTAACCCACTGAACCATACCCCAGTCCTTAGCTTTGTCGTAATCGTATTGTTTGCGCGAATAACCTGTTCCGAGCGAAAGAATGGCCATCTGGTTAGGGGCCGTTTTGTATTCGTTATACACTTCGGCAAAAGCGCAAAGTGTTGGATTATTTACAAATACGCCACCATCAATCAACGGATAGCTGACATCAGTAGCCGATTTTACATTCGAGCACTCAAAATAAGTTGGAGCTGCCGAAGTTGCCCGGGCAACGTCTTTCACCAAGTAATCCCAGCCTTTTCTTTTTATGGCGTCGTGCTGCGTAAAAAAGTGCCCCTGCCTGTGCTTGATGTCGTACGAAGTAACAAGGCAGGGTTTCAGCAGTTCACTTAGTTTCGTGTCGCCAAAATATTTTTCAAGTGCTTTTTCGAGCCCAGCTTCCGGATACTTTTCATCCGTTATTCCACCCATTGTCCGAATCTTATGCCCCAACGAAATGCTAAAAATATCACCGCCGTTTTTCAGGTACAGATCGACTACCTGTGGAGCATCAAATTTCGGACGCAAAGGCGATTCTTTGTCTGGCGTCAGGTAAGCGCAGGTAAGGATTCCGCCGGTACTTGTTCCGGCTATCAGATCAAAGTAATCAGCAATTCGTGCTTCAGCATTGCCTGTTTTGGCTTTCAGTTTTTCTTCCAGAATAACCAGGATTTGTCCCGGAATAATTCCGCGGATTCCGCCTCCGTCAATCGACAGGATGCGGGTCAATTTTTGTTTCGATTCAGCCATGATTAGTTTTTTAAAGTGGATGAATCATAAACAACTGAATCCCTGCGAAGTTGAAAATCAGCCCAAATTACTAATTAATGCGGATGACCAATCTGATGATTTTCTGTGAGGTAACGGATAATCTCGTTAGGCTCGTTGATAAAAGTTCCGTCTTCGAAAACCAAAACCGGACAACTTTGATTTTCTTCGCCCACCAGCTCGACCAAGGCTGGCCGCGGACGTGCAAAATTGACATACTTCACTTCGAGCTCGTTTTGCAACCGGGGATAATACGACAGTAATCCTTCGATCATAACGCAGTCGGGACAAAAATACCTTTTGCCATCAGCTCTGGCTGCATCCTGAAAATCAGCTTTTAATAAAAATAGTTTTTTCATTTTTTCTGCTTTTAATGATTAATCGATTTCCCCGGCACTAAGGTAAAATTCAAAAAAACATTACAAACGTTTGATCGTGTATATTTTCACAGGATTAACAAGATATTGATCTTTGTCTTTTTGCGCCTGAATCTTTCGAACCACTTTCATTCCTTTGGTTACCCGGCCAAATGCGGCAAAGCCTTGTCCGTCGGGGTTTCGCTTTCCGGCAAAATCGAGCTCGGGCTGGTCGTTCACGCAAATCGAAAAACTGCTGGTAGCCGAGTTTGGTGTATCGCGCGCCATCGACAAGGTTCCGTTTAAATGATGAATTCCGGTTTGCTGTGTTGTTTCCATAGTTATCGGGGCAAATTCTTTTCCTTCAGGAACGTCGCCTCCCTGTACCACCTGGATTTTTACCTTCCGGTTTTTCTCGTTTTCAGGCGTACAAACCCTGAAGAAACTGCTTCCATCATACAAATGGTTATCCACATACTTCAGGAAATTGGCTACTGTAACCGGTGCTTTCCCGGCATAAAGCTCAACTTTAATATTTCCCATTTCCGTTTTGATCAGGCACGGAATAGTTTCCTGGGCATACGACTTCAGGAAAAACAGGGTTAACACCACGAAAAGAAGCTTGAATTTCATCATTAAAGTTTTGTTTTTTTGACAAGAATAAGTGCTTCCTAAAATATTTCTACGATTCTATGTCGTTATTGAATAGCGATATCGTATGGCAAACGGGCCAACACACCCTGGCGGGCCACAGCGCCTTTCAACTGTTCGTAATATTTGTACCCTTCGCCCAACTCATCTTTCATGAAGCGGGCTTTGGCTGATCCGGTAAGTTCTTTCATCAGTTCGTCGAACGGATCTTTCAGTTTGGGAAGGTTTACAATACGATAATTGTCGAGTTTTGCCATTTTTCTGGCCAATTCAATGGCTTCTGTCAATCCGCCGTATGTATCAACCAGTTTAATTTCCATCGCATTTGGCGCCGCCCACACACGACCCTGCCCGATTTCGTCAATTGCTGTTTTGTCCATTTTCCGGCCATCAGCCACCCGCGAGATAAAGGTGTCATAGCCATCTTCAATCATTTGCTGCATCAGGTCGCGTTCGAAAGTTGTCATTGGACGGGTCACTGAAATCATATCTGAATGCTCGTTAGTGGTCACCACATCCTGAGTAATGCCCAGTTTATTCGTCAGCAAATTCTGAAAATTCGGAATCATCCCGAAAATGCCAATCGATCCGGTTATGGTAGTTCTGTCGGCCATAATGGTATCAGCGGCACATGCAATATAATAACCACCCGATGCAGCCACATCGCCCATAGAAGCAATAACCGGTTTTACCTGCGCGGCCAGTTTTACCTCGCGCCAGATAACTTCCGAGCCATATGCACTTCCGCCGGGAGAGTTAATACGCAGCACGATTGCCCTGATCGACGAATCGCGGCGAGCCTCGCGAATAGCTTTCGAAAGTTCTTCCGATTTAATTTCATCATCCGAAGTTCCGGTATCAATATCGCCCGAGGCATAAACCACTGCAATTTTCTTACGGGCCAATGATTTAGGGCCGTTCATGTCGGGTACTTTAATGTATTTGTAAATATCCATAGCACGAACATCGTCCTTCTGGCTTGTGTTGGTCAGTCGTTTCAGGTCATCAATCACCTGATCTTTATATTTCAGACGATCGACAAGATTATGCTGCTTGGCAAAATCGGCTTTGCGGTAAGTGGCCACAGCATCAGCAATGTCGTTCAGTTCGTCGAAACCCATCTTGCGCGATGCCGAAATATCGTTCAGCATTTCATTCCATATTGATTTCAGGTAAGTTTCGGTCTGCAACCTGTTTTCAGGACTCATTTTATCGAGCAGGAAAGGCTCTACGGCTGCTTTAAACTTGCCGTGGCGAACAATCTGCATTTCGACGCCCAGCTTTTCCAATCCCTTTTTATAAAACGAGCGCTCGCCACCCAATCCCCGAAAATCAACTGTTCCCTGTGGATTAAGGATAACACTGTCGGCAACGGTTACCAGGTAGTAAGCCTTTTGAGTAAACATATCGCCATAAGCATAAATAAATTTGCCTGAAGTTTTAAAATCTTGCAGCGCCAAGCGTATTTCCTCAACGGTGGCCATTCCGGCCAAAATATCGGTTGGATTCAAATAAATACCCAGGATGTTGTGGTCGGTCTTTGCCTTCCTGATGCAATCGAGCATATCGTTCAGCCCAACAGTCTTTTCCCCCTGAAGAATACCAAAATCAAGTCCTTCCAGCGGATTCTTTCTGGCCCGGTCAACGATTTGATGATCGAACTTGAGCAGCAAAACGCTGTTGCTTTCAGTCTTAACCGGTTCGTCCGAAACCGAAACCATGGCTGTAATCATCCCGATGGCAATAAAAAGAAGTAAAAATCCGGCAATCAATACGCCAACAATCGACGCAAGCGTAAATTTTAAAAATTGCTTCATGCTTATTTATTTGAATTAATTTGATTCGATAAAAATGTACGATAGATTTGTACGAAAATAGTGTTTTTGTTACATATTTCTGATTGTTATGATCAAACTGTATCTCCTTTTGGGGGGGAATTTAGGTAATAAACAGCAGGTTTTTGCCGAAGCGCGAACCCGGCTCGAAGAGCAGGTTGGAATCATTTCGGCCCAATCGGCCATTTACGAAACCGAGCCCTGGGGATTCGAATCGGAAGACTTGTTCTGGAACCAGGCACTTGAACTAAAAACTACTCTTTCTCCAGAGGGAGTTTTGAAGCAAACTCAGCTGATTGAACTGGAACTTGGACGGATTAGAAAAGAAAAGCAATACGATTCGCGCATTATCGATATCGACATCTTGTTTTTTGGTGATCAGATTATAAAAACCGCTAATCTGACGGTTCCGCATCCCCGCATTCAGGAGCGGAAATTTGCGTTGGTTCCGCTTTATGAAATTGCTGCCGATTTCATTCACCCAATTTTTCGGAAAAGCCTCCGCGAATTACTCGACGAATGTCCGGACCAGCTGAAAGTCAGACCGATTGACATTTCCTGATTTCAGTAATCATGTATAATTGAACATTTACAATTCAGATGAAGGCTACTTTCAAAAAATATACGCTTCAGTTTAAACAGGCATCCGGAACCTCGCGCGGAGTTTACACCACCCGCGATTCGTGGTTCATTTTCATCAGCGACGGAACAAATACCGGGATTGGCGAATGCGCTCCCCTGCCCGACCTGAGCATTGAACCACTAAAAAAAATGGGAGCCAAGCTGTTGCAGATCTGCGAGCAAATTGATTATTTCTGCCAGTTTCCTGAAGAACTGAAAACCTGGCCATCCATCAGGTTTGGACTCGAAACAGCATTGCGTGACCTTCGGAATGGCGGGCAAAGACAACTATTCCCGTCAGAATTTACTCGCGGCGAACAGGGAATCCCCATCAACGGATTGATTTGGATGGGAACTCCGGAATTTATGAAACAGCAAATCCGCGCTAAACTCAATGCCGGATTCCATTGCATCAAGATGAAAATAGGCGCACTGGATTTTGAAACCGAAATTGAGCTGCTGAAATCCATCCGCAAAGAATTTTCTGCCAACGAAATTACTCTTCGAGTGGATGCCAACTGTGCATACACTTACCAAACGGCACTCGAAAACCTGAAACGCCTGTCAGATTTGAGTATTCATTCCATCGAACAGCCAATCGAAACAAGCCGCTGGGACGAAATGGCCGAACTATGCCGCCAATCTCCCGTGCCGATTGCACTCGATGAAGAACTGATCGGAATCACTTCGGAAAAAGAAATGAAGAAGCTGGTTGAAACCATCCGTCCAGCTTATCTCATCCTGAAACCCAGCCTGCACGGCGGTTTTGCCGGTTGCGAACAATGGATCAAACAAGCAGAAAAAGTCGGTTTAGGCTGGTGGATTACCTCGGCGCTCGAATCGAACATTGGGCTGAACGCCATTGCGCAATGGACATTTCACCTGAACGCCAAAAACGAACAGGGTTTGGGAACAGGGCAGCTTTTTACCAACAATTTCGATTCTCCGCTCGAAATTGAAGGCGAACGCTTGTGGTATCGGCCTGAAAAAGAATGGCAACTGGAAGATTTACTGGCCAAAGAAACTGACGACGATTTTTAGCCGATGAAGAAATTTACCGAACCACATATCATCCTCAACAATGAAGCGGTTACTTCGGGAACCATTACAAAACAACTCCAAAATCCGAACCTTCCGGAATGGGAGAAAGAGCTTTATTTATTCCTGAATGAATGGTTTTCTGATTCAGATTTTGTACTGGCTCAAACATCGGGAAGCACCGGAGAACCCAAACCCATTGAATTGCCTAAACTGGTAATGCAAAAAAGTGCAGAACGC
>JAJZSZ010000199.1 GCA_021849365.1 Bacteroidota bacterium
GGAACCACTCTATCCGCTCAATGTTTTTGGTAGGAGCAATGGCTACATGTACTCCGAAATTCCGCAATCCGTAATTCAGCTCCGAATGAATAACTTTTACTGCGCAGCGTTTGGGATTCGGATCATCAATTTCGGCTTTAAAGAAGCCACCCCGGCCATCAACCAGCGTGATTTCGTCACCTTTTTCCAACCGCAAAACCCGCACGCTGTGCTTCGATTCGGTTTCGTCAAGGATGTATGCCGTTCCTGAAAGGTCAGGAGTATAAAAAATATGCATATCAGAAATTTAACCAAAGCTTACAACAACACGATCTACATTCTTCCATCGTTTTGAATGGCGCAGGAACACCGCCCGATGAATATGAAACACGTTTACATTTCTTTTCTTTCGGATCATAGTAATATCCTACCCTTAAATCTCTCATCTGGCCCGATTGCGGCACTACTTTACATTCCTCGCATTGAACTGCTTTTCCCGGACAATCGCAGTTCTCTTCTTCAACAATACTGCGTTGTGGCTCTGGATAGTCCATACCTACGTTTCGATGCTCCGGATAGTCCGAACCTACGTGAGGTCGCAATGACAACTGAAAAGTACTGCAACTACTCAGCGCAAAGAGAAATACCCATAAGTATTTCAGAATATTATTACCTGATCCTGAATTCATGAAATTAAACCGTTTTCGGAGTCAGGTGCATGGCAATTATTCCGCCACGAGCCGTAACATTGGTCCATTTCTCAACCGGAAAATCAAGTACAACCGTCGAACAGGTTGGCATGTCCGAATTGAAATATTTCACCATGTTGTAAACCAAATAATAAACGGTTGGATTATGCCCGAATACAAAAACGGTTTGAACAGATTCCGATAATTCCTGAAGCATTTCAACAAAACTCTGCGTGGTTAAGCCTTGATAAAGGATGTCTTCCTTACGGATTCTTGCTTCCTCGTAATCCAGTTTTCCACAAAATATCGAAGCCGTACGCAAAGCTCGCGTTGCAGGACTCGAAATTACCAGATCAGGTTTTATTCCAAAAATTTTAAGCTTCTCTCCAATTTTTTCTGCATCGCTTTCCCCTCTATCGGTCAGGTCGCGATAAAAATCGTTGTCGTACCCATACGGCACCGATTTGGCATGTCGAACAATTATTACCCTTTTCATCTGTCTGTAAATTGCTTTTTAATTGCCAGATGGAACTCGCCATTGCAGCCACAGTCGCTTATGAGAAAAAATTGCTCCTGGCTTGTTTCATCGCTTTCTGTTTACTGTTTACTGCAAATTTAATTTATTTTTATTGCCTGAGAAATATTATCCAGAATGAAGCGAATTGGCTTATTATCAGATACACACTGTACATTAAGTGCCCGCGTTTTTAATTTTTTTGAGCCGGTTGACGAAATATGGCATGCCGGCGACATTGGCAATGTTGAAACAGCGGATAAACTATCTGCTTTTAAACCATTCAGGGCAGTTTATGGCAACATCGACGACCACATTCTACGACGAATGTATCCTGAAAGTCAACGTTTTTTCTGCGAAGATGTTGATGTTCTCATGACACACATCGGAGGCTATCCCGGAAGGTACGAAGCCAGTGTTTCAAAGCAATTTAAAATTAAAGCGCCACAGTTGTTCATCTGCGGTCATTCCCACATTCTGAAAGTTATTTTCGACCCAAAGTACCATATGTTGCATATTAATCCGGGTGCTGCAGGCAACAAAGGATTTCACCAGGTTTGTACAGCCGTTCGTTTCATAATTGATGGGAAGAACATCCGTGACCTGGAAGTGCTCGAATTTGACCGAACATCTTTCCGGGAAATATAGTTTTAGTGTCGTGAGTTGCTGAATCTGCAGGTTTTGTTGTTGCAAGTCAACATTTTTTTGTTCCGGCTGTTTTTTTTGAATAAATTGAACATCAATCATGAAGAGATATTTATTCATTTTAATAACAGCAATTATGACCGTATCAGAAACCGTCGCTCAAACAGAAACCGCAACATTGGGTGGTGGATGTTTTTGGTGTACCGAAGCCATTTTTAAAAGCCTGAAAGGCGTTGAGACGGTTGAATCGGGATATTCGGGCGGGCATACCAAAAATCCGACTTACAAGGAAGTTTGCACCGGGGAAACCGGCCATGCTGAAGTTATTCAGATTACTTTCGATCCGAAAATCATAAGTTTTGACGAAATTCTCGAAGTTTTTTTTGAGACACACGACCCCACTTCGCTGAACAGGCAAGGGGCTGATGCAGGGACACAATATCGTTCGGTTATTTTTTACCATTCGCCCGTACAAAAAGAAAAGGCTGAAGCATACAAAGATCGTTTGAACAAAGAAAATGTTTTTAACAAACCAATCGTAACCGAGATAAAAGCATTCGATAAATTCTACAAAGCCGAAAATTACCATCAGAATTATTTTGCAAACAATAGGTCTCAAGGCTACTGCCAGTTTGTTATTGTCCCTAAAATCGAAAAGTTTAAAAAGATCTTTAAAAACAAATTAAAATAACCGATAGTATGACTCCAAAAATTGTCCTTTTGCTTTTGGCCGGACTAATATTAAACATTGGTGCATATGCTCAAAGAGAATTTAAAACTAAAGGAGACGATACCACTTATGTAATGAAACGCTATGTCTTCATGCTTTTGAATGAAGGACCTGTCAGAACACAGGATTCAGCTTCGGTGGCAAAAATTCAGGAAGGACACATGCAACACATTAACGAAATGGCAAAAACAAAGAAACTGGTTGCCGCTGGTCCATTTGAGAATGGAGGCAAGTACCGGGGCATTCTCATTTTTGACGTTGATTCAATTTCGCAGGCTATTCGGATGGAATCAACCGATCCGGCTATTGTCTCGGGCCGGCTTGAAATGCAAGCCATTTACTGGTGGGCAGCCAAAGGAACAAAACTTCCTTAATATCAACACAATACCAAATAATTCCATTTCCATTGTGCTTCAATATCTGACAAATATCAGAATGTATAAACTCATACTATGATAGATATTTTACTATCTTCGTCCCACAATCTACATTAACCGACTAATTTCAATCTTCGTTTGGATAATAGCCAACATATTGAATTGCTCTCAAAAAAAATAAGCCAAAACTCAGACCAACAGGCGTTTAAAGAATTATACCTTCTTTATTTCGATCGGCTTTACAAGTTTGCTTTTTCAATTCTTCATTCATCTGAATTTGCCGAAGAAGCAGTGAACGATGTTTTTCTCAATATCTGGCAAAAACGAAACCGGTTAAAAACAATCGATAACCTGTCAAATTACCTTTACATAGCAACCAAGAACACTTCATTCAATTACCTGAGCAAATTCAGGAAGGAAAGAAACACTACGCTCGACGAAGTGCTTGTTAGGTTTGAGATAGATGAATTAACTCCTGAAACTGCTTTTTTTACTTCAGAAGTGCGGACCGAAATTGAACAGGCCATAAACCAGCTTCCGCCCAAAACCAAACTGGTATTTCAAATGGCCAAAGTAGAAGGTCTTAAATATAAGGAAATTGCCGAAGTACTGAATATCTCGGTCAATACCATCGACAACCATATTGCCACTGCAATAAAAAAACTAAGTGTCGTTTTAAAGAACCTATCTTCGGAAGACACCAACCTTATTCTTTTTCAATTACTTATGAAATTTTATAAAAATAAGGCAAGAATTAACCCAGTTTAACTAGTAGATTTTTCAAAAAACTTTGTCTTTAGAATTGAATTTCAGCAAGCCATGGAAACCATTTGGAGCATTATCGGGAAAAAATTAGGTGGAGATATTACGCAGGAAGAGGAAAAAGCTCTGAATGAATGGATTGAAGCATCGACCACAAACAAACAAGTATATTTTCGCATCAAAGAGCTCTGGAACCACAAACAAGATCAAACAAACAATTCGCAGGCAATTGCGGCGTACGACAAGTTGATTAACCGGATTAGATTTGCTGAGGTAATTCAAACGCAATCCAGAGTTCAACGGATTACCTCTCAGGTTAATCAATTTGTAAAGTATGCCGCAATTATTTTTTTCATTCTCTCTTTCGGCTTCCTCTCATATTACTATTTTACTGAAGAACGTTCGAAGGACGAGGTTTGCATGATTTCAGTTCCCAAGGGGAATAAATCTGAAATTGTCCTTCCTGATGGAAGTAAAATCTGGCTCAATAACAGCAGTAAGCTGATCTATCCCAAGAAATTCAACAAATCGGAACGTAGGGTTGAATTAGTTGGCGAAGCTTACTTTGAAATAAAAAAGAATGTTAAGGTTCCGTTTATTGTAAAAACCACGGATATAAGTATAAAAGTACTCGGTACCAAGTTTAATGTTAGTGCTTATCCCAACGATAAGTTTGTTGAAACAACCCTTATCTCAGGAAAAGTTGCTGTAAACTCAAACGAAAACCCTGAAGTTGAAAATGAACTTGATCCCGGAGAAAGTCTGACTTTCGATAAAGTCAGTAATCGTGTTACCATTTCAAGAGTTGACACCAAATTTTACACCTATTGGATGAAGGGAGAATTTGTTTTCAAGGATGAAAAATTTGAAACATTAGCGAAACGGATTGAGCGGATATACAATGTTGAAATCGTTTTTGAAGATCCTTCACTGAAAGAAAAAACATATACCGGCGATTTTAAAGTTGACGATAATATTTACAGCATTCTTGAAATCTTTAAACGGTCAACTTCAGAACCTATCGAGTATATTACCGAACGGAATAAAATTACCATCCGGAAAAAATAGCCTTTGGGTTATTTTTATAATCATTCCTGACAACTTTATAGTTTATAAAACATTCCAGTATCCATTTTTGTAATGCCTTTTACCGATTTCGAAAAAAAAAATGGATATTTACAAGAATATAAACCTTGTGGTGTACTTTGTTGGCTATGCGAGTAAAGTTTTTGTTTTGTTTGTTCAGTATTTTCATTTCAGTTAAGGCGTTTTCGCAGAAGCAAGGCATTTCGCTTAACTACACCGACACTCCGCTTGAGCGAATAATTATTGAAATAGAAAAACAAAGCGAATATCGTTTCTTTTTCGAACAATCGAGCATTAACCTCCAACCCAAAGTATCAATCCAGATCCAAAATGCATCAATTGTTGAAGTACTTGAAAAACTATTTGCCAAAACCACCTATTCGTACCAGATAATTGACCGGCATATCATTTTATCTCAGGAAAAATCGACAACAGCAAAACCTCCGGTTGTCAGTACTTTCCGAAGCATAAAGGGCGTTGTTACCAATAAGAACATGGAAACAATTCCGGGAGTAACAGTGATCATTAAAAATACCAATACGGGAACAATTACTGACCGGTATGGGAATTTCAAAATTGAAATTCCGTTGGGTTATGATTCACTGATTTTCTCGTACGTCGGCATGAAAAAACAAGAAATCTCGATCGCAAAAAAAAC
Organism: Bacteroidota bacterium; assembly: GCA_021849365.1. Taxonomy (GTDB): domain Bacteria; phylum Bacteroidota; class Bacteroidia; order Bacteroidales; family Prolixibacteraceae; genus Aquipluma. Next base: position 5,441 of record JAJZSZ010000199.1, read on the forward strand.
TCAGCTTAGCGTTATACTCGAATCCGAAATTATTGGTGTTGATGAAGTTGTGGTAGTTGGTTACGGCGACCAGCGCAAATCTGATCTTACCGGAGCAATTACAACTATCGAGGTGGAAAATACCCGCAAAATGCCTGTCGCCGGATTCGACCAGGCACTGCAAGGCAGAGCTGCCGGCGTACTTGTAACCTCAACATCAGGCTCTCCAGGAGGAGGAACTACTGTTCGAATCAGAGGTATTGGCACGGTAAATAACAACAATCCTCTTTTTGTAATTGATGGCATACCGACCGACGATATAAGGTTCCTGAATATGGACGACATCGACAATGTGGAAATTTTAAAAGATGCCTCAGCAACAGCAATTTATGGAAACAGGGGCGCCAATGGAGTAATACTTATAAATACAAAAAAAGGAAAGCCAGGTACGCCCACCATAACCTCCGAATCGTATATTGGACTCAGTGATGTATGGAAAAACCCCAAGATGGGAAGCAGCAAACAATTTGCAGAAGTCAACAATCTGGCAGTTAAAAACGGTATCGAGCGCGAGGGAGCAGGTGCTTACAAATACATTGAGGAATTTAAAGATCCTAACAGCTTTAGCGGTGGAACCAACTGGTGGAAGTTAATTACCCGGCAGGCCCTTGTTCATAACCATAACTTCTCCATTTCGGGAGGAAATGAAATGAACAAATACCTCATGAGCCTTTCTTATTTGTCGCAAGATGGAACAATCAAAGGTTCTGAATTCGACCGGCTGACTTTCAGGGTAAACAATGAATATAAATTATCGGAAAAAGCAACACTGGCTTTTAACACAAACCTCAGCCAGGCCAAAAGAAAGACCATACAGGAAGATGATCTAGACGGCGGTATTGTTTTCACCTCCATTGTTCTCGATCCTATAACTTCAGGAGATGAACGGCCGGTTGACGATCCAATAAGGGTAAAATACGGTGAATTCTCGCGCTGGTACGAATCCATATACAGCAATAAATACAATCCGGTTGCCCAAATTGGCCGGTCGCTCAATTCATGGGTTCAGCTTCGGCTGTTCGGCAATATGCTGTTTAATTACGAATTTACTAAACACTTGTCGTATCACTCAATTTTTGGTGTCGACATCCGACGTGCCGAATACAATGATTTCAAACCTACATTCTGGATGGATTCTGATTCGAAAAACGATGTGAATACCGTAACCAAGGATTTGAGTAAAAACACCGATTGGGTTCACGAAAATACGTTGACATACCGAAATAAGTTCGGCCAAAAGCATGAACTGACGGCCTTAATCGGGATGACAATGGAGGGTGGTAAATACGAAGATGTTTTATCGTCGAAACGTAATGTGCCTGGCAACGACAGTTATTTAAGATACCTGAGTTCGGCAACAACCGATCCAAATGTCGGCGGCGCCGTTTCCGATTATGCTTTATATTCGTACCTGAGCCGTGTGAATTACTCACTCAATTCGAAATATTTACTTACAGCATCTATTCGGGCCGATGGCTCATCAAAATTTGCCAAAGGCGAAAAATGGGGTTATTTTCCCTCGGTATCAGGAGGATGGCGAATCTCAAGCGAGAAATTTTACAATGCACTGAATCTTCAAAAAGTTATCGATGACCTGAAAATCAGATTGGGATGGGGACAAGTTGGAAATCAGAATATATCTGACAATGCATTCCGGACATTAATTGCCGGAGGAAATACCAGGAGGTACATTTTCGATGGAACAATCGTTCAGGGTTATGCACCAATTAACCTGGGAAACAAAAGCCTGACCTGGGAAACAACTGAATCAACCAACCTGGGGATTGACTTTTTCCTGTTTAAAAATAAACTCTCCGGTAGTTTCGATTTTTATAACAAGCAAACCAAGGATATGCTCCTGAAATTACCGATTCCGTTATCGGCTGGTTTGCCCGATTCGCCCTGGACCAATGCGGGAGACGTTGAAAACAAAGGATTTGAATTTATGGCGAATTACCACAACAAGTGGAAAGAGGTCAATTTCAGTATAAACATGAATATCTCGTCCTACAGAAACAGAATTCTGTCGCTGGGAGGTGGAGAACCTATTATGGGCGGAGAACAAAGACTTGGATACACAACCAAAACCATGATAGGTCATCCGATCGGAGAATTCTTTGGATATGTGGTTGAAGGTGTGTTCCAAAACCAGAAAGAAGTAGATGACGCCAATGCACTGTCTTCTGAAGATTTGTATTATCAGGATGTTATGACTCGTCCCGGTGACTTTAAATTTAAAGACCTGAACGGTGATGGCCGTATTACCGGAGAAGATCGTACGTTCATTGGTTCGCCCCATCCTGATTTTACCTACGGAATAAATCTTTCCGCAGAATACCGGCAGTTCGATATAAGCCTCTTCCTTCAGGGAAGTCAGGGTGGCGACATTTTTAATGTATTCAAATACTTTACACACCAGAATACCGGATATTTTAATGCTCCTGCCGGTATGATTGAAGAAGCCTGGCATGGTGAAGGAACGTCCAATTCTCAATTCCAGATTTCGGCAAGCACTGCAAATAATAACCTCAGGGCTTCGTCGTGGTATATCGAAGATGGTTCCTTTCTGCGCATCAAGAATATTCAGATTGGCTACAGGCTCAACAAATGGGTTTGTAAGAAAATAGGGATTGCTGAATGCCGAATTTATGTAGGTGGACAA
>JAJZSZ010000200.1 GCA_021849365.1 Bacteroidota bacterium
ACCAGTTCAGGTTTCAGAAATTAAAGGTGGAATTTCGGGATTCAAATATTCGCCCGATATGACTAAGGTTTTATTTACGGCCGATGTAAAAGCAAAACCCGATGTACACGATTTGTTCCCCGATCTTCCGAAAGCCAATGCTTACCTTGAAACTGATTTGATGTATAAGCACTGGGATGAATGGGTGCAAACTGTTCCTCATCCTTTTGTTGCCGGGTATAAAGATGGCAAGCTGCTGAATCCGGTTGATTTGCTTGAAGGCGAACCTTACGAAAGTCCGATGAAGCCGTTTGGCGGAATGGAACAGCTTGCCTGGAGCCCTGACAGTAAAACCATAGCTTATACATGCCGGAAGAAAACCGGGAAAGACTATGCTCTCTCAACCAATTCTGATATCTATTTTTATAATGTTGAAACCAGGAAGACAGAAAATAAAACTCAGGGAATGATGGGCTACGACCAGAATCCGGTCTTCTCACCCGATGGAAAATATCTGGCTTGGGAAAGTATGGAACGCGATGGTTACGAGGCTGATAAAATCAGGTTGTTTGTATTGAATATTGCCACCGGCGAGAAGATTGATTATTCTGCAAATTTTGATCAGAATTCGACAAACCTTAGCTGGAGTGCCAACAGTAAATCAATTTATTTTATCAGTTGCTGGCATGCATTGACTCAGGTTTATAAACTCGATTTGGCAACGAAAAAGATAGTACCGATTACCAAAGGTGTTCACGATTATGCTTTTGTGGCCGAAGCAAAGGATAAGCTTGTCGGCATGAAACATTCGATGAGCCAACCGGATGAGATTTATTCGATCGATCCCAAAACCGGAGCTGAAACCGAGCTTTCATTCCTGAATAAACCACTTCTGGATCAGTTAACTCTTGCCAAAGTTGAAGAACGCTGGATTAAAACTACCGACAACAAAGAAATGCTTACCTGGGTAGTTTATCCACCTCATTTCGATCCAAATAAAAAATATCCGACCATTTTATTTTGCGAAGGTGGACCGCAGTCCACAGTTAGCCAATTCTGGTCGTACCGCTGGAATTTTCAGCAGATGGCAGCCAACGGTTATATTGTTGTTGCGCCCAATCGCCGTGGGTTACCCAGCTTTGGGACAGAATGGCTGGAGCAAATCAGCGGCGATTACGGTGGTCAAAACATGAAAGATTACCTTTCGGCCATTGATGCCGTTGCGAAAGAACCTTTTGTTGACAAAGATAAACTTGGATGTGTTGGTGCCAGTTATGGTGGTTTCTCTGTTTATTGGCTGGCCGGCCATCATGAAAAACGTTTCAAGGCATTTATTGCGCACGACGGTATGTTCAATCTCGAACAGCAGTATTTGGAAACCGAAGAAATGTGGTTTGTAAACTGGGATTTAGGAGGACCATACTGGGATAAGCAAAATGCTGTTGCACAAAGGTCATATGCAAACTCACCCCATTTGTTTGTAGACAAATGGGATGCCCCGATTTTGGTAATTCACGGAGAAAAAGATTACCGAATTTTGGCTTCGCAGGGAATGGCTGCATTCAATGCCGCAGTTTTACGTGGTGTTCCGGCTCAAATGTTAATCTTCCCTGAAGAAAATCACTGGGTACTTCAGGCTCAGAGCGGAATTCTGTGGCAACGGGTATTTAAACAGTGGCTCGATAAATGGCTGAAATAGTTTCAGCATTTAAATTACAGGTTTCAAATTCCGGCTTGTTATTCTGGAGTTTGAAACCCGTGATTTAAAACTCAAAAGACTTCAACCTTACTTTTGTTTGTTTCGAGCATTCCTTTGGCTTGAACTGCAAAGCAAATTATATCAACAACATCTTTGGCATTCACCCTGGACAGGTTTATTGTCAGGTCGAATTCATCAGACCGCCTGGTGTCTCCTGCAATGTGTTTCCTGAAATTTTCACGCTCAATTTCGGTTTTTTCGATGAATTCGAGTGCCTGCCTCATGTTCAGGTTGTTTTTCTCCATAATTTGTTTGGTGCGCCATTCAATTGGAGCAGTCAGCCTGACGAGCAACGATCGTTCAATGTCTTTGGCAATGATGTGTCCGCCGCGGCCAACAATAATGCAGTAACCGTCGTTGGCAAAAGTGCTGATCAGGTCAATAAGTGTTTTATTGATCTTTCGGTCACTTTTAAATCTTTTTTCGCTGAATGCCGCCAGAATATCATCGAAAACGCCACGGTCTCCTTCTTTTAGGTAATTCTTCAGTTTGTTTGGGTCCATGTTAAGTTCGCGTGCGCTTTCTTCGAGAATTTCTTTACTGAGCACTCTCCATTTTTTGCACAATCCCCGTTTGTCGAGTTCTACAGCAAGTTGATTGGCCAGATTAACGCCCCCGCAACCGACTTCTCTTGAAATGCAGATTACGGGTCCCGGGCTGTCAAATCCATGGTTTTTGGATTCGTTTTGGTGCAGCCTCTTATTCAGATAAACCATTAATGAGTTGTTCATAGCTATGGTTTTTTTGGTTATTATAATTTACGAAATATTTGGATATCAGTTAGATTTTTAGACGATTGATTTCATCATAAATTATATGGTATATAACATTCCGGCAGTTAAAATCATTTCCTGATCCGGGTATTTTTTCTATCTTCCCTGACAAATTAAAAAACTTAAAATTCATGTTTAGTCCAGATACTTATATTGCTCGCCGTCAGTATTTAAAACAACATATATCGAATGGCCTGATCCTCCTGCTTGGGAATGTTGATGTTCCGATGAATTACGCCGACAACACTTATTATTTCAGGCAGGATAGTTCGTTCCTGTATTTTTTCGGACTTGATTTTCAGCGTCTGGCTGGTGTGATTGATACTGAAACAGACGAAGAAATTATTTTTGGAGACAATGTCAGTATTGAAGATATCATCTGGATGGGTCCACAAATTCCATTGGCAGAGAAAGCTTTGGCGGCTGGAATTTCACAAACGCAGCCTTATAACAATCTTTATACTATTTTGGGTAAAGCTATTCAGACAGGTCGAAAAATTCATTTTTTGCCTCCATATCGTGCTGAAAATAAATTACTGCTCGGTGATTTAATGGGTATTTCGCCATCGAAATTAAAAGCATATTCATCGCTCGAATTGATAAAAGCGGTTGTGGCATTGCGTTCAGTAAAAGAGGCCCAGGAGATTGCTGAAATTAAAAAAGCTTGCGCTGTTGGCTACCAAATGCATGTTACTGCCATGAAGATGGCCAAAGCCGGTGTTTTGGAACAAACCATTGCCGGAACAATTGAAGGAATCGCCAATGCCGGAGGTGGTATGGTTTCGTTTCCTGTAATTCTGTCGCAAAATGGTGAAACATTACACAACCACGATCACTCCAAAATATTGCAGAACGGGAAATTACTCCTGGTTGATGCAGGGGCCGAAATTGGTTCTCATTATGCCTCCGATTTTACCCGAACCATGCCTGTAAGTGGGAAATTTACTCCCAAACAGCGCGAAATTTATGAAATTGTTTTGGCAGCCAATAATCGTGGCCGCGAACTAACGAAGCCTGGTTCCACCTATTTGTCTGTTCATTTGGCTGTAGCTGAAGTTATTGCCTCAGGATTAAAGGATCTTGGACTAATGAAGGGTGATGTAAAGGAAGCTGTTAGAAATGGAGCCCATGCATTATTTATGCCTCATGGGCTAGGACATATGATGGGATTGGATGTGCACGATATGGAAGACCTTGGCCAGATATATGTGGGATATGACGACGAAACGCGGCCTGTTGATCAGTTTGGAACGGCATACCTGCGTATGGGGCGAAAACTTCAGCCCGGATTTGTAATCACGAATGAACCCGGTATTTATTTTATCCCGGCTTTGATCGAAAAATGGAAGGCAGAAAAGATTAATAATGACTTTATTAATTTCGACAAACTTTCAGATTATCTTGATTTTGGCGGAATTCGATTGGAAGACGACATCCTCGTTACTGAAACAGGAAGCGAGATTCTTGGAGATCGCATTCCAATAACTCCGGATGAAATTGAGGCTATGATGTCCTAATAATAAGAACAAATCCCGTTGCAGTTAACTGAAACGGGATTTGTTGTTTTGTGGAACTATTGCTTGACCTGCATTCCGGCCATTGTTCGCGATTTTTCAGCGCTTCCGGCCGAAGAACCAAAATAGTAACTGTAAATTTGTGAAAGTACAGCACTTAAAACACCAAGAATGTACATAATAATGTCCTTGCTGTCGCTTTTTATTACTGCCGGCGAGAAAATCAGTACATAAAATAGTGCAAGCACAATCAGTATAGTTCCCAAAGCCATAAAAGGCATCAAATTTCTGTTTAGTCTGGTGGTTTTTTCACTGTTCATAATCTGAACTTCGCGTTGCCTTGCATTACTCATATCGCCAAGTAACATTTGCTGCTCTTCATTCGACAATTTTTTAATATCCAGTTGAAACTGCATTTCTGATTTACGTATTTCATTGTCGAGCTGCATTTTTTCTTCCTTGGTGGTCACCACATTATCGAGCACTTTGCCTACCGAATCGATAAGCGTATTGGCTCCTCCTGAAAATAAGTTTTTCAAAAAGCTCATAGTATGTGATTTACAATTTTTTTATTTACGATTTACTATTAACATAGCTTCGTGATTGTAAATAGTAAATTGTCTAATGGAAAATAAATCAGGCGGTTTCGCCTAATGCACGTAAAACCCAGCCATAGAAGTATTTCCGGCTGGTTGGTCGTTTCTTCACAATGTTAACGTAGCGGGCAATTTTGGCAACCGTAAATGCAGCCAGGAAATGCTCGGTATTAAAGGCGTTAATCTTTGTTATTGATTCCTGCCCAATGACACCGTCAGTTTGAGCATCAATAACCATTTGAGCCAGCGAGGCGCTGGTACTTACGCCTGCATTTACCGCAAAATCGAAGATCGATTCGGCTACTTGCTGGTTTTCAATTTGGTCACCTTTAACTTTATCCCAGAAGTTGATGCGATAGAAATCAGCAATTGCCGACTGGAGTTCAGCATCTTTGTCGAGATTACCTGGAAATCCGGGCTGGCGCTTTAAGATGTCGATGTTTTGCCAGCCCTCCCATTTGCTGTGAATTTTGCGGGCCACACCTTTGTAGGTTTCTCCTCCCGGGTCGTCGGGATCGTTGACATAGCCGCCTTCGTGGGCTATTACCAACTGAAATGCCTGGTTAAAATCTGCCATAAGAATTGTGTTTTAGATGGAAAATATTAGCTTAAGTTCAATAAAAGACAAATTAGTCTTAATATATCTTTATTCACCGGCAAATGAAAAGGTTACCCCGATTGTGAAGGTATTTTGTGATACTAAAGCATTAAATAAAAAGACCCGTTCCGAATTAACGAAACAGGTCTTTTTTGTGCGAGTAATATAACGTTGTTTATTTTAGTCCACGGCGTTTCAATAGTGGCTCAATCGATGGTTCCTGACCACGGAAGTTTTTGTAAACTACCATTCCTTCATCAGAACCCGATTTTGTAAGCAATGTACGGAATTTGGCTGCAATTTCAGGATTGAAAATATTGCCACTTTCCTTGAAGGCGTTGAAAGCGTCGGCATCAAGAACAGCTGCCCAGGTGTACACATAGTACCCGGCAGAATAACCTCCAGTGAAAATGTGTGCAAAATACGTACTGCGGTAGCGTGGAGCAATTTCAGGAATTAACCCGATTTTGTCCATAGAAGCTTTTTCGAATGCTTCAACATCGCTGGCCGGGGTCTGTGAGTGCCAATCCATATCGAGCAACGATGCTGCCAGTAATTCTGAAGTTTCAAATCCCTGGTTGAACTGTGCACTTTTTTCAAGTTTGGTGATCAAGGATTCAGGAATTACTTCGCCGGTTTTATAATTTTTAGCATAGTAACGAAGTACCTCAGGTTCTGAAGCCCAGTTTTCCATGATTTGAGATGGCAACTCAACAAAATCGTTCGGAACAACTCCGGCTATGCGGTTGTATGGGCCATCGGTGAAAAGTGCATGCAATGCATGACCTGATTCGTGGAAAAGTGTAGTTACTTCGTCGAAACTCAGTAGGGCGGGAGTGTCGCCGGTTGGACGGGTGAAGTTACAAACGATAGAAACTACCGGAGTAATCATTTTGCCATCTTTATACATTTGGTTACGGAATGAAGTACACCATGCTCCGGCACCTTTTCCGGCACGTGGGTGGAAGTCGTAGTACAACACCCCAATGTGTTTACCGTCGGCTTCCTGTACTTCGTAAGCGGTAGCTTCGTCGCAGTACGATGGAATATCGGTGCGTTTAATGAATTTGATTCCGTATAATTTGTTGGCTACATAGAATACGCCGTCAAGCACATTTTCGAGTTTGAAATACGGTTTCAGCTGCGATTCGTCGAGGTCATATTTGGCTTTACGCACTTTTTCGGCATAATACCACCAATCCCACGATTCGAGTTTGAATTTGCCACCTTCCTTGTTGATCATAGCCTGCATGTCGTCGCGTTCTTTTTTTGCGCGTTCCAGGGCAGGTGTCCACAATTTCATCAGGAATTGATTAACATTCTCCGGTGTTTTAGCCATGTTCACGTCAACCACATAAGCTGCGTAGTTTGGGAAGCCCAGCAATTTAGCTTTCTGATCGCGAAGACTTATCATTTTGGTGATAACTTTCTTGTTGTCGTTGGCGTTTCCGTTATTGCCTCGGTTGAGGTAGCCTTTGTAAATTTTTTCGCGCAATGCACGGTTTTCTGCATATTGCAGGAAGGGGATCATGCTTGGCTTTTGCAACTTGAATTCCCATTTTCCGACTAAACTGTCCTGTTTCGCAGTTTCAGCTGCACCGGCAATTACATCAGCGGGTAACCCTTTCAAGTCAGCTTCATTATCAATAACTAGTTTGAAATTTTTATTGGTTTCGGCCAGGTTATTTTCTCCGAATTTCAGTTCGAGCATCGACAATTCGTCGTTCAGCTTGCGTAATTCGGCTTGTTTGTCTTCTGGAAGATTTGCACCGGCGCGGGCAAAATCGAGGTAATATTTCTCAACAACACGCAGTTGATCGGCATTCAGGTTTAATTCGGTGCGGCGATCGTAAACAGATTTGATACGCGCGAACAACTCTTTATTCAGTGCAATGTTGTCGCGGTGAGCCGACAATTTTGGTGTGATCTGGCGGGCGAGTTCCTGCATTTTATCATCGGTGTTGGCCGAGTTGATATTGAAGAATACATTGCTTACCTGATTCAATAAAAGACCAGATTGATCGAAGGCCAAAATCGTGTTGTCGAAAGTTGGTTCCTCTTTATTGTCGGTAATGGCTTTAATTTCGGCCATCTGATCAGCAATTCCGGCATCGATAGCAGGAATATAATGTTCAAGTTTAATCTCGTTAAACGGCGGAACCTGGAACGGAGTGGCATACTCTTTAAAGAATGGATTACTCATATCTTTTGCAGGTTGTTTGGGTTGGTTGCTGCACGAACTCAGGATAAGAGCCAGCGCAACTACGGTAATACCGGTTTTCAGCATATTGTAAGTTTTAAAAATGATTTTTGTTCAGAAATTATTTCAATCCTCGTCTTTTTAATAGTGGTTCAATGGAAGGTTCCTGTCCACGGAAGTTTTTATATATGATCATTCCTTCATCAGATCCTGATTTGGTTAGCAATGTGCGGAATTTGGCTGCCAGTTCAGGATTAAATAAATCTCCACTTTGCTTGAATGCGTCGAACGCGTCAGCGTCGAGCACTGCAGCCCAGATGTACACATAGTAGCCGGCAGAATATCCGCCTGAGAAAATATGCGAGAAATAAGTGCTGCGGTATCGAGGCGCAATTTCGTCGATTAAACCGATTTTGTCCATCGATGCCTTTTCGAAAGCAGTAACGTCATTGATTTGTGCCTGTTCGTGATAATCCATGTCAAGTAACGAAGCTGCAAGTAATTCAACAGTTTCGAATCCCTGGTTGAACTGTGCACTTTTCGAAAGTTTGGTAATCAAATCTTCAGGAATAGGCTGACCGGTTTTATAATGTTTGGCATAAACGCGCAATACGGTTGGTTCGGCAGCCCAGTTTTCCATGATTTGTGAAGGAAGTTCAACAAAGTCGCGCGGAACATCGCGGGCAGTGCGTTTGTATGGCCCGTCGGTAAACAGCGAGTGG
>JAJZSZ010000201.1 GCA_021849365.1 Bacteroidota bacterium
AAAGCCGAAAAAAATGCTTCATTCATTCTTCCAAAGAAACCGGCTGCTTTGCTTAAAAGCTTACTTCCTAAAGAAGATTTCGACGTGAAACTTGAGTTCGACGATAAAAATGCTTTCTTCACATTAAGCAATTATAAACTGATTTGCCGTTTGGTTGAAGGAAATTACCCAAGCTACAACTCGGTTATTCCACAAAATAACCCGAACAAGCTGATTATCGATCGCGTTGAGTTCTACAATACGGTGCGTCGTGTGTCTGTGTTCTCGAACCAGGCAAGTAATTTGGTTCGCCTGAAATTAACCGAAAATCAATTGGTTGTTTCGGCTCAGGATATCGATTTCGCTATTTCTGCGGTTGAGCGTTTAAGCTGCCAGTACGAAGGCGAAGACATGGAAATCGGATTCAAATCAACATTCCTTCAGGAAATCTTATCGAACCTATCAGCTTCGGAAGTAAAAGTTGAACTTTCCGATCCAACCCGTGCAGGCTTATTGCTACCAGCTGAAAACGAGAATGAAGAAGAAAACGTTTTGATGCTTTTAATGCCAATGATGATAAACGCCTAATGTAAAAAAGGCTCTTTGAAAGAACCTAATAGTGAACAACTGTTAGGTTTTTTCTTTTATGAAGTACGATAAACAAAACATATTGCTATCAGCAAAATACTCCAACACTAAAATCACACTTTCTACATGAATTTGAATCTTAAAAACCCGTTAATTTTTCTGGATCTTGAAACCACCGGAATGAATATTGTAACCGATCGTATTGTCGAGATTGCATTGGTAAAAATTCATCCTGACGGCAGAGAGGAGGAAAAGTTGTACCGGATTAATCCTGAAATGCCCATTCCAGAAAATGTTAGTAAAATTCATGGCATTTACGATGCAGATATCAAAGACAAACCAACATTTAAGGAAGTAGCCAAAACTATTGCTCAGTTTATGGAAGGTTGTGATTTTGCAGGTTTTAATTCGAACCGTTTCGATATTCCGCTTTTGGCTGAAGAATTTCTGAGAGCTGACGTTGATTTGGATTTGAAGAAGCGTAAGTTCATTGATGTTCAGGCCATCTTTCATAAAATGGAAAAGCGAACGTTGGCCGCTGCCTACAAATTTTATTGCCAAAAAACGCTGGAAGATGCGCATAGTGCCATGGCTGATACCAAAGCAACTTATGAGGTATTGAAAGCTCAGCTGGATGTTTATAAAGATGAAGATTACGAGGATTCGCATGGAAAAACATCAAAACCAATTGTGAACGATGTGGATGCATTAAGTACATTTTCGTCATACGACACGAATGTTGATTTTGTAGGTCGGATTGTGTACGACGAAAAAGGCGTCGAAATCATCAATTTCGGCAAGAACAAGGGCATGTCGGTTGAGAAAGTGCTGAAAGAACAACCCGGTTATTATGGCTGGATTATGAACAGCGAATTCCCGTTGTACACCAAAAAGGTATTGACGGCCATTAAACTCAGAATGAAAGATAATTAATTGATTATTTATATGATGTAGAGACGCTATGCATGGCGTCTCTACGGCACAAACGAGGATATATGAAAATAATTTGTGTTGGCCGTAATTATGTGGCTCATGCCAAAGAGCTGAACAATGATGTTCCTGCTGAACCCGTTTTGTTTATGAAACCCGATTCGGCACTGTTGCGAAATAACGATCCGTTTTATATTCCAGATTGGTCGAACGATGTGCATCACGAAGTGGAAATCATCGTTCGTATTCATAAACTCGGAAAAAATATCGAACCCAAATTTGCTCACCGTTATTATAAAGAAATCGGTTTGGGAATCGATTTTACAGCCCGCGATGTTCAAAATACTTTGAAGGACAAAGGTCTGCCTTGGGAAAAAGCCAAAGCATTCGATCATTCCGCTGTGATTTGCAGCGAATTTGTTCCGGTGGATGCATTACCCAACCGGAATGAAATTAAGTTTCGTCTCGATGTGAATGGACAAACCGTTCAGGAAGGAAATTCGTCGTTGATGATTTTTCCGATTGATGAAATTATTGCCCATGTTTCGAAATATTTCACATTGAAAATAGGTGATTTGATTTATACCGGAACACCTGCAGGAGTTGGGCCTGTGAAAATTGGCGATCGTTTGGAGGGATACCTGGAAGAGATGAAAATGTTTGATTTTCAGGTGAAATAATTCCTCCTTTACATCGCGTAATCTAATTTTTACCATCTGGATTCTTTTTCTGCAAAAAAGAACTACTTTTGGTCCTCAGAGCCCTGTGCTGTAGTATTTTATTGTTCAGCCAGGTGCCGTAACCTATACCAACTAAAAAATTGATCATGAAAAACAAGAAGGGACTCTTGATTGCAGTTCTGGTTTTGTCTGCATTGATATTGATTATCATTCTTCGTACTTTCCTTTTTCCCGGCGGAAAAGCGGGTCATGTTTCGGTTGTCGACCGCGGTCTCGTATATGTATCGGTTGATGCTTCCGGAATTGTTGAACCCGAAAATGAGGTGTTGATTCTTAGCCCTGTTTCAAGCATTATTAAGGAAATAAAAAAAGAACCTGGCAGCCGTGTGCAGAAAGGCGATATAATGATTGAACTTGACGATGAAGTTACCCGTGCCGAGATAGAACAGATTACCGATCAGCTGGAAGTAAAAACCAATTCACTGGAGCGCTCACGGCTTGAAGGACAAATGACCCGGATCGATCTGGATTACAACCTTGAAGTAAAAAAACTGCGAATTGCTTCAATAAAGGCACAGCTGGCAGATGAGGAACAATTGTTGAGTGTTGGTGGGATTTCGTCAGCCAAGATTGATGAAACCAAACAAAACCTGGTTCTTGCCGAGAAAGATCTGGCTATGGCTCAGAAGAAAAATGCCATCCGCTTAAGCCAGTTAAAAACTGAAGAAACCGGTTTAAATCTTCAGATTGAAATACAAAAGAAACAGTTGTCCGACAAAATTGCACTTTTGGATCAGCTAAAAATTAAAGCTCCGTCTGACGGAATTATTCTGGCCATCGCAGGGAAAAAAGGAGAGAAGGTCGGGAACGATAAAATGCTTGTAACTCTTTCTGATTTAACGACTTTCAAAATTAAAGGCCAGATCGACGCTAAAAGCTCGGAATATGTAAAAACCGGAAATCCGGTGATTGTTATTACTGAGAAAGAAAAATTTAATGGTACAGTTGGTAATGTTACGCCAGGTGTTGCCGAAAACAAAATTCAGTTTAATGTTCATTTGGAGGAAAATATTAATCAACAGCTTATTCCTAATCAAACAGTTAGCTTGAAAGTTTTGAAATCGATGCGCGAAAATGTTTTGCGGATAAAATCGAGCAACAAAATTAAGGCTAATACCGAGCAAACGGTTTATGTGATTGATAACCTTGGAAATAAGGTGTCGAGAACTGTAAATTTTGGAATCAAAGGTGTCGATTTTCAGGAAGTGATTTCCGGACTGAATGAAGGTGAACGGGTTATTTTGTCGGATACTCCATTTTCGTGGGGAACTAAAAGGAATGCAGTTAAATAACAATGAGACGAAAGAGCAGAAATATAGGCTTGCCGGGTGTTATTGCTTTTTTAGCGGTAATTTCTTTTTCGGAAGTTTCGGCGCAAAATGACATTGGATATACCATTGACCTGCAGGGAATAATTGGGTTAGCGATTGAACAATCGTCGGCAGTAAAATATGCACAAAACCGAAACGAAAATTATTACTGGCGGTGGAAAAACTTCAAAACTAAATATCGTCCACAGTTGGTTTTATCGGGAAATTTGCCCGATTACACTCAATCGAATGTGGGTGTAACTCAGCCCGACGGAAGCATTGAATTTAAACAAATTACGAATCTTGCCACTTCGGCCAGACTGTCATTAAATCAATCGATTCCGCTGACCGGGACTTATGTATATGCTTCTACATCTGCAATTCGTATTCAGGATTACAATAAAGATGTGGTTAGTTTTTCCGGAAGTCCTTTTTCTGTAGGTTTTACCCAGCCGGTGTTTGCCATTAACTGGATGAAGTGGTCGCAAAAAACCGAACCTCTTGTTTACGACGAAGCTCAAAAGTATTTTATACAATCGATAGAGGAGATTTCTTTGAATACTGTTTATCGGTTTTTCAGGTACCTGATGGTCCAAACGAATTATCGACTGGCAGAGAGTAATTTGAAGAATAGTAACAATAATCTTAAGATAGCCCGGACAAAGAAAGAATTAGGTAAAATATCGGAGAATAATTTTGCCCGGATCGAACTTTCGGTTTTAAATGCACAAAAGGCATTGAATCAGGCTAGTATGGATTTAAAGAATGCTGATTTTGAGCTGAAATCGTATGTTGGTCTATCACAGGATCGTAAAATAGAACTGGAACTTCCGCTCAATATTACCTTATTCGAAATTGATAGGGAAAAAGCTCTGGAACAGGCCAGGTTAAACCGAAAGGAAGGTTCGGAATATAAACGTCGGCTGATTGAAGCAGACCGCGATTTGCTGAATGCTAAACGGAGTAACGGGCTTAGTGCCACGCTGCAGGGAAGTTATGGCTTGTCAAACAGTTCTGAGTCTTTGGCAGGCGTTTATCAGCAACCTGAACGTCAGCAAACATTAAAACTGGCGTTAAGTATTCCAATTTTGGATTGGGGGCAATCGGCATCGGCTGTTAAGTTGGCTGAATCGCAGCGTGATCTGGTTATTTACGATGTGGAAAAGGATCGTGAGGATTTTGAACGTAGTGTAATTGTGCAGGTAGAGCAGTTTAGCCTGATGCGCGATCAGCTTTTAACAGCAAAAGAGGCTGACAAGGTTTCTGAAAATGGTTATCAGATTGCACTAAAACAGTTCCAGAATGGGGAAATAAGTATTACTGATTTGAATATTTCGCTTTCGGAACGCGAAAATGCCAAGCGCGATTACATCCGCTCGCTGCAAACATACTGGGAAGCCTATTACAGGCTGCGTATCCTTACTTTGTACGACTTTGAGCAAAACAAGCCGATTAATTACGTCAATCCTTTAAGCAGTACGGACTAATATTTTTTACCTAAAATACAGCAGAGCTGTCTTCGCGAAAGTGGGGACAGCTTTTTTATTTATGACTCTTTCAATGCTAATTTGTTAAAATGTGTTATTAAGTATGTAATAATATTAATTAAAAATTAATACTTCATAAAATATTTAACTAACTTTGTCGAAGTTGTAAATATCGTTAAGGTTGTGTTTTAAAAGTACCGGGAACATGTCATCAATTATCGACGAGTCAGTAAATCAAATACTTTCTGCTGCCGAGTTAAATAAAATCAAACAGAAGCAGGAAATACTCAATTTACTTCATATTCATGGAAATACTTCATCTCCTGAATTGAGTAAACTGCTAAATATTAGTTTACCCACCTGTAATGCTTTGCTGAACGATTTGATTTCGCAGGGATTTGTGAAAAACCTGGGAGTGGGAGAGTCGAGTGGCGGACGCAGACCCAATCTATACGGTTTGCCTGAAGACGGCTTTTATGTGATTTCGTGCGATTTTGCCCGATACTATGCAAGTATGACTATTTGCAATTGCTACAATAAGTTTGTAACTCCTGTTGTGCAAATTGATACCCACATGGACGATCCGAAAATGGTTGAGAAACTTTTTCAGACTGCCCAGACTTTGATTAAAGAGTATCAGATTCCGAATGAAAAGATTTATGGCGTTGGAGTTGATATGCCCGGATTGATTGATTCAAAAGCAGGGGTAAACTTTACCATTAAAGATGAAAAGTACCAGAATGTTGGTGACGATCTAAAAAAGAAATTTAATAAGCTGGTTTACATCGACAACGATGCCCGTATGCATGCGCACGGCGAATATTGTTTTGGCGCTGCGAAAGAATACCGCGATGCCATCATTATTCACTGGAGCTGGGGGCTTGGTTTAGGAATCTTTGTAAATGGTCAGCTTTACAGCGGTAACAACGGTTTTGCCGGTGAATTTTCCCACATTCCAATTGTTGAGAATGGAGACCTTTGCATTTGCGGAAAACGCGGATGCCTGGAAACCATTGCTTCGTCCAATGCAATTATGAAACGTGTGAAACAGGGATTTGCCAACAAAGAAGTCTCATCACTCATTAATCACTTCAAAGACAAACAAGATCAGGTTACGCCCGATGATGTAATTACCTGGGCACGACATGGTGATGAATTTTGTATTTCAATATTGAATGAGATCGGAAAGGCCATGGGCCGTGGACTTTCCTATATTATTCAATTGCTGAATCCTGAAGTTATTGTTTTGAGTGGGCCTTTGTCAAAAGCAAGGCAATATGTTCTTTCTCCAATTCAGCAATCGCTGAACAGGCTTTGTCTCGAAAAAATTTCGGGTAATACTACCATCGTTGTGTCGGATATGGGCGATCAATCGGCCCTGTTAGGCACTTCCGAAATGGTTTTTCAGAAAGTATTTACCGAGATGAATTTTGTTGGACTAAACTTATAGTATAGATCAATAGCGTGTTTATTACTTATTATTTAATTAAAATTAGAACTTATGCGAAAGGTTTTATTGTTGACCGTAATGTGTCTGGCGCTTGTAGGGAGTGCCCTGGCACAGATTTCGGTTTCCGGAACCGTTGTTTCCGAAACTGACGGGCTTGGGTTACCAGGTGTGACTGTACAGGAAAAGGGAACAACGAAAGGAACGCTTACTGATTTTGAAGGTAAGTTTACCCTTAAGGTAACTTCTTCAAAGAGTATTCTTGTGTTTTCGTTCATTGGAATGAAAACAGTTGAAGAACAGGTAAATAACCGTTCAACTATTGACGTGAAAATGAAATCGGAAGACATTGGTCTGGACGAAGTAGTTGTTACGGCTTTAGGTATCAAACGTGAAACTAAAAAACTTGGGTATGGTGTTACCGAGGTGAAGGGTGATGAATTGGCGATCGCCAATACGACCAACCCGATTCAGGCACTTCAGGGTAAATCAACCGGTTTGAGTATCGGTGCTTCCGATGGTGGTATGTTTGGTAACTCAAAAGTTCAGATTCGCGGTATCTCGGTTTTGAACTCGAACAGCAACCAGCCAATCTTTGTGGTTGACGGAGTTATTATTGAAAACTCAATTTCAAATGAAAGTGCCGACTGGGCCAGTAATGCAAACGACTTTGGTAACCAGTTGAAAAACCTTAACCCTGACGATTTTGAGTCGGTTACAGTGTTGAAAGGTGCTGCATCAACTGCTCTTTACGGATCGCGTGGTATGAATGGTGCTATCGTTATTAAAACCAAAGATGGTGCCGGTTCAAAAGGTATCGGAGTTCAGATTACTCAGAGTGTAGGTATCGACGATGTTTACCGTCAGCCTGATATTCAGTATGTATATGGTACTGGTGCAATTGCCGGTTACGTTGATTTTGGTGAACAAGATGCCAATGGTCGTTATTACCAGTTTGCTCCAATGACTCAGTATTATAAAAACGACAAAGGAATGATGACCAAGATTGGTCACCCATGGCAGGGAACTGCTTATGGTCCTAAATTCGACGGAAGAGAAATTGAAGATTTCGACGGAACAATTACCAAATACCTTCCTGCAAAAAACAACATGCTCGATGCTTATGATACTGGTTTCAACTCAAATACCTCTATTGCATTAAGCGGTGGTAACGAAAAAGGTACTTTCTTCCTTTCTGATTCATACAACGTTCGTAAGGGTACTTCTCCTTCAAACGAATTTACCAGAAACTCACTGATGTTCTCAGGTTCTTATAACCTTGCTAAATGGTTGAAAGCTGATGCTTCAATTTCGTACACTATTTCAGAACCTAAAAACCCGGGTAACGACCTTTCTGAATCGTTCCTCGATGGTAATCTTGAAAACTGGTACGATACCAAAAAATGGAACAAACGCGAAATTTATCAGGCTGCACACGGTGGTGTTCCATCATCGGCTTATGGCGATAAATATGCCAACGTTCCGAATAATGGTTTGTGGTTTGCCTATAACATGAACTCAAATACACGTAAAGAACAGGTTACTCGTCCAATCGTTCGTTTAACTGCTAATCTGGCTCCTTGGGTTTCGGTAACTGCTGAAGGAAACATGAACTACTATACTATT
>JAJZSZ010000202.1 GCA_021849365.1 Bacteroidota bacterium
CTTTTCAGCGGAATAGCCAATCCGGGTGATAATGTTGCCCACTTTGCCCACCTGGGTGGTATGCTCTTTGGATTTTTCATGATAAGGTACTGGAACAAGCATACCAACCACTTCTATTAGTGGAAATACCGATTGCAAATTTTATCCGTTTGACTTTTAATTTTTTGACTTGAAAATGACCATCTGGGACGAAATAAAGGAATCATTCAGAGAAGGATCAGCTGTTACCAGACTGATTTACATCAATCTGGGAGTGTTTCTGGTTTTTCGGATTTTGAATGTTTTCTTTTTCCTTACCAATGCCCCGTTCCCCTTTATGGACTGGCTGTCGCTTCCGGCGAATTTTGAGCTTTTAGCCAATCGGCCATGGACATTGCTGACATACATGTTCCTGCATTTCGATTTTCTGCATATTCTTTTCAACCTGCTTTGGCTGTATTGGATGGGACAGATTTTCCTGATTTATTTTAACCAGCAGCAACTCGTTACGATATATCTGATCGGAGGAATTGTTGGGGGTTTGGTTTATGTGGCAGGATTCAATTCGTTTCCTGTATTTGCTGAGGTCGTTCAGGATTCCAGACTACTTGGAGCATCGGCTTCAATCATTGCCATCGTGGCGGCGCTGGCCATTCATGCGCCCAACCACACCCTCAATCTCATGTTTATCGGGCAGGTAAAAATGAAATTCATTGCGCTTTTTTCGATCCTGATGTATGTAATTGGGATTTCATCGACAAACGCTGGTGGTAATCTGGCCCATTTAGGCGGTGCCCTGGGCGGAGTAATTTATGTGTTGCAGATTCGAAAGGCAAGCTCTTCCGGTAAAGGGATTGGGCATCTTTTTTCAGGCCTGAAGAAAAGTTTTGAGCCCAGGCCAAAAGTAAAAGTAAGTTACCGCAAACCGGTTGACGATATCGAGTATAACCGCCAGAAAAACATGGACAAAGCCCGCATGAACGAAATTCTTGAAAAAATAAGCAAATCGGGTTATGATTCTCTGTCGAGAGAAGAAAAGGAATTTTTATTCCGGATGGGAAAATAAACGAACCTGCTATAATGCAGTTTTATTGATTCTTATGGTGATGCATAAATCCGCCTCTTGATTGTTTCACGGCTTCATTAATACTTGCATTCAGTTCAAACCCAATCAGCAGAATCATCGAAATCAGGTACATCAAAAGCATGATAACCAGCAAAGTACCAATCGATCCGTACAATTTATTGTACTGACCAAACCGATTGATATAGTATGAAAACCCCTGAAATGTAATTACACACAAAACGGTTGACAAAGTTCCTCCGGCCGAAATAAAACGCCATTTGGTTTTCTTGGCAGGTGCCAGGTAAAACAGGAACGAATTCGCAATAAAAAACAGGAATAAAATAACGACCCATTTACCGATCGAAAGCATGTAGATTGTAAAATGGTCGCGCAAAATATCATTTTCAGCCAGGTAATTGATGAACGACTGACCATAGGTAATCAGCGCAATGGCGATGGTAAGCAAAAACGACATAATAGCCAGCAAAAGCAAGGCAATCAGCCGTTGACCAACCCATGTGCGACGCTCAAAACTGTGAAGCGAAGCATCGAAAGCAGTCATCATCGATGCAAAACCATTGGTCGAGAAAATGAGTGCCATAAAAAAACCGAGCGAAAGCAAATCTCCGCGCTGGCGGGTAAGAATGTCTTTAACGGTTTCCTCAATCGCGTTAAACGCATTTTCAGGGACCATATCTTTGATCAAAAGGAAAAGTTTGTCCTGAAAATTATCAATCGGAATGTACGGTATGAGAGTAAACAGGAAGATAATTGCCGGAAACAGAGCCACAAAAAAGCTGAAGGCAATTGCTGAGGCGCGAGTCGACAAAGCACCATCGACTATGCTGCGCCAGAAAAAAACCATCACATCATAGAGAGCCATTCCATCGAGACCGGGAAAAGTAACCTTTTTGGCTTTAGTCAGAATCCTTTCCCAGATGGAAATCAGTTTTTGCAAAAGTTTTTCAGGCATTAACCCTGTTTTTCAATTCGTAACTGATGAATATAGGAATTGTTGTTCTTGCTTTTCAGTAAAAAATAAACCCTGAAAGTTCCGTTGGCAGTTACCAGGCTTCCAATAGCATAACGTGCGTCTTCTTTTCCTCCCTGATGAATAATGCTGAACTGTTTCGGTTTGTTCGATTTAAAAAACTCAGCTACAATTTGTTGCGCCTGCGATTTGCTGTACACATCATCATGACTTTCGACTACCAATTCAACATTTTCGTTAAAAAATGCAGCTAAACTTACATCATTGCCACTTTGGATACTGCTCACAATTTCGTCGGGAATCTGGGCAAAAGAGACTGATACCAGCGTAAAAAGCCCAAACACAAGTGATATAAGTTTCAATTTCAAATTTTTCATTCTTAGTAAATTTCTGTTCGACGTAATACAATTTGGGTATTAACTTTCTCTTTTTTAGCAAGCTTACCAACCAATGGAATAGCCATTTTTACATTCTCTGAAGGAAAAGTATTTGCTTTTATGGCTATTTCATGTGTCAATAATTAATATTCGAGATTGTTTCACCACGAATCATCTCCAAAAACCGTGCAATTTTTTTATTTAAACAAATACCTTTGTAAAGGTAACAAATTTCATGTACCTGAAAAATGAATCGCGCAGGGATATAAATTTCTCCGGTAGAGACTGCCGTCAGCGCGATTCAGCCTGATGAAACCCATTATAAACCCGGATAAAAAACTGAATATTTACACATGAAAATTTGCCTTCTGGTAATCGGAAAAACAGATGAAGCCTATCTGCAAAAGGGAATTGAAATTTTCCTTAAACGGATTCCCCATTACATACCGTTCGAAATGAAGGCAATTCCGGATATAAAAAATGCTAAAAATCTCAGTGAAGACCAGCAAAAAGACAAGGAAGGTGAACTCATTTTGCAGCAAATAACCACATCTGACGAGCTTTTTTTGCTCGATGAAAATGGAATGGAATTTCCGTCGGTAGAATTTGCACGCTTTTTGGAGAAGAAAATGATCTCGGGTATAAAACGAATGGTTTTCGTAATTGGGGGGCCATACGGTTTCTCCGGAAACGTTTATTCGCGGGCCAACGGCAAGGTGAGTCTTTCAAAAATGACATTCTCGCACCAAATGGTCAGGCTTATTTTTTTAGAGCAACTTTACCGGGCAATGACAATCCTGAAAGGAGAACCCTATCATCACCAATAAATTACACCTATTCAGGATTGAACAGTAAAAATGATTACTTTGTATAATGATGCAATTCAAAAAGTACATATTATTTTTTCTTCCTGTCCTGTTTATTCTACTGGCTATTATTCTGGAGAACCAAATCCTGAATAATCAACCGGAAGTAAAAGCCATCCAGAATTTTCAGAAAACTTTACTCGAGCAAGAAGAAAAACTATCGAATTACCTGACCAAGGCTGAGGTTAAAATTACTGAAAGCCTGAAACCGGAAAATTACCAATCGACCTTTTCTGATTTGAATCCGCTATTTGAAGAAGAAGGTTTTGGCTTTATCATTCACCGAAAAGAGAAAATGATTTACTGGTCGAACAACCAGTTTGCATTTCGCAACTTGCTGAATAAAGTTTCGGTTGAAAGTAAACTAATCACTCTGCCCAACGGCATTTATGTTGCTAAAACCAGAATCATTGGAAACTACCGGATTATTGGATTGATTCACATCAAAAACAACTATTCGTACGAAAACCAATACCTCGAAAACACTTACGTACCACCGTTCAATCTCCCGTCAGGATTTAAAATCAACATTGCGAGGGCTGCCAATGCTACCGAGATTCACGATTTAAAGAACCAATACCTTTTCACTATTTCGCCTTCAGGCGAAGAGCCTTACATTGAATGGAAGCTCTATATTCCGGCTTTATTGTATCTCATTGGTTTTGTGCTTTTACTGGTTTTATTTTACAAGAAGACAGAACCTTACAAGGGAAAGTTTGTGACACTAAAAATGCTTTTCCTGTTGTTTGTTCTGGCATTGGTTTACTGGATACATATTCAGCTTAAAATTCCCGGCATTTTAAACCACATCGAATTATTTAGTGCGAAATTTTATGCAATATCCAACTGGCTGCCATCATTGGGCGATTTCTTCCTGATCACAATTTTGCTGTTTTTCTGGAGTATTGTCTATGCACGCGAAATATCGTCAGACCAGTTGCTGCCCCAAAAACTGATCATTCCGGCTTTTACTTTTGCCGGATTATTATATCAGCTGGTAGGTTTTATGATTGGGAACCTGATAAGCAACAGCAATATAAGTTATAAATTAAACCGGATAACCGACATTGATCAGTATAGCGTCAGCGGATATCTTGTCATTGCCATGTTGCTGTTTTCGGTTTTTCTGATTCACCTGAAGATCATCCAGAAAACGGAATACCTGAACCGAAAGAGTTTTTTCTTTCGTGTGAACCTGGTTGCAGTTGTTGTTTCTATACTGTTGTCAGTAGCTTTGCCTTCGGGATGGACCTATATCCTCACGCTCTTTTTTGCAATAAACCTGTTGCAGAGTCTGATCAGAAAAATGCACATCACGCTGTTCTCACTTTCATATTCCATTTTATTTATTTCCTTATTTTCGATCATTACATTGATGGTGGTTTACAATACCGTAAAAAAACGCGATCTGGAAGTACAGAAACTGCGCGCCATCAATCTAGGATCGGAACAAGACCCTGTTGCCGAAGTTCTCCTTGCGCGCATGCAGACCAAATTTGATGCCGACACCATTATTCCAACACTTTTGACGCCACCGTATGACGATCTGAATAATTACCTCACCCGGACATTCTTCAGCGGGTATTTCAGAAAGTACGATGTGCAACTTATTCCGTGTGCCGGAAACGACAGTGTTTTAATTCAGGCCGAAAATGTATCGGAACCCTGCTTCCCCTACTTCGAAAAGATGATCGAACATTCAGGAATTAAAGTTCCGGGAAGCAATTTTTACTTTATGAACAACATGAATGGCCGGATTTCATATTTCGGTCGACTTCATTACCCCAGAGCAAACGTGACCAGCGGAATTTCCATATTCATCGAGATCGATTCGAAAATTATCCCTGAAGGAATTGGATTTCCGGAGTTGCTTATGGATCGTTCGCTGGTCAAACCATTCCGTTACAAATACTTGTCGCACGCCAAATATTTTGACAATGAACTGGTAAATTTCTCGGGCGATTATATCTACAATTACTATCTGCGATCGTACAATCTGAAAAACTCAAATACCGAATTCCAGTTATTGAAATGGGATGGATACGATCACCTGGTTTATAATCTCGACGAGAAAAACCAGATTATTGTGAGCAACCGCTCGCTTTCGTTTATCGATTACCTTATTTCGTTTCCATACATTTTTGTTTTTTACTTTGGTTTTATCCTGACTGTCATCCTGATACGGAATTCAGGAGTACGAAGACTTGCTATTGCAAACGATTTACGGTTCCGGATTCAGGGATCAATTATCTCGGTGGTTCTTGTCTCCCACCTTTTTGTAGCTACAGGAACAATCTATTACAACATTCAGGAATACCGCAGCCGCCACCAGACCGACCTTCAGGAAAAAATAAAATCGATTTCGGAAGAAATAAAAAACCGATTGGTTTACGTCAATTCAATCAATCCGGAGTTGCAGCAATGGCTGTTCAGCGAACTAAATAAACTGTCAAATGTATTTCGTACCGACATCAATATTTACGACGTAAACGGCGAATTGCTGGCCACTTCGCGTCCCGAGATTTTCGACAAAGGAATAACTTCTGACCGTATCAATTCAAAAGCATTTTATGAACTGTCAGAGCGGTTTCAGCTCAAGTATTTCCAGCCCGAAAAGATAGGAACACTCTCCTATCTATCGGCTTACGAACCTATTATAAATAATCGGGGCGATTACCTGGGTTACCTCAACCTCCCATATTTTACCCGCGAGGACGATTTAAAACAAGGCATTTCCACGTTCATTGTGGCTTTCATCAACCTTTACCTCATCCTGTTCCTGGCCAGCGTTATCATTGCGGTCTTCCTGTCGAATAAAATTACACAACCACTGAGTCTGATTCGGGAAAAACTGAGAGGGATTCAGCTTGGAAAGAAAAACGAGCACATCAACTACCAGGCCGAAGACGAAATTGGCGCTCTGGTTAAGGAATACAACCACAAAGTTGACGATTTGATGGAGAGTGCCGAACTGCTGGCCCGCTCTGAACGAGAATCGGCCTGGCGCGAAATGGCCAAACAAATTGCTCACGAAATCAAGAATCCGCTCACTCCAATGAAGCTTAACATTCAGTATTTGCAGCGCGCCAAGGAGGAAGGGAAAGAACATTACGACGACTTTTTCAGGCGGGTAACTAAAAACCTGATTGAGCAAATAGATACCCTTTCGGGCATTGCCACCGAGTTTTCGAATTTTGCGCAAATACCAAAAGCTAAGAATGAAGTATTTAACCTGATAGAGGTTATTCAGAATGTTTGTTCGTTGTTCGAACCTAACCAAAACTTAAATATCACGCTGGATGTGAATCATCTGGGGCAGGTCATGGTTTTTATCGACAAAGAACAGTTTTCACGGGCATTCCTGAATCTGGTTAAGAATGGTGTCCAGGCTATTCCGGCCGATCAAAAAGGTGAAATCCACATCTCGGTTCAAAAGCAAAAGTCAGTAGCACTGATTAAGGTTTGTGATAATGGCACAGGAATTAGTAAAGAAGCCGAGGAAAACCTTTTCCAGCCCAATTTTACGACTAAAACCAGTGGAATGGGTCTTGGTCTGTCGATCGTGAAAAACATTGTAGATAACTTCAGGGGGAAAATCTGGTATTCCACAGAAATTAACAAGGGAACAACTTTCTTCGTGGAAATACCACTTTATAAGTCCGAACCTGTAAATAAAAAGATATAGAAAACCAAATAAACCAAAAGTAAAGTATTATGGAATACCGCAAATTAGGACACTCGGATTTAAATGTATCGGTAGTTACGTTTGGCGCATGGGCAGCCGGAGGCTGGATGTGGGGTGGAACTGAACCTGAAGAAGCAGTAAAAGCCATTCAGGCAGGATTCGACCTCGGTGTAACATCAATCGACACTGCTCCGGCTTACGGACAAGGTTTGAGTGAAGAAATTGTTGGCAAAGCAATCAAGGGAATTCCTCGTGACAAAGTTCAGATTTTAACCAAGTTTGGCTTGAGCTGGTCGGGAACAAAAGGTCAGCTTTTTTTCCACAGCAAAACCAATGAAGGTAAGCCTATTGACATTTACCGATATTCGGGTAAAGACGGAATCATCAAAGAATGTGAAGACAGCCTGAGACGACTTGGAACCGACTACATCGACCTGTACCAGATTCATTGGGCCGACCCAACCACTTCGGTGCAGGAAACCATGGAAGCCGTTGCCCAACTGATTAAAGAAGGGAAAGTACGGTATGCGGGTGTTTGCAATTACGATGTAGCATTGATGCAGGAAGCCGCAAAATACATCGATCTGATTTCTGATCAGGTTTCGTACAGCATGGTTAAGCGCGACATTGAGCAGGAACTTGTTCCATACCTTATCAAAAACAACCAGTCGGTTTTGGCCTACAGCCCGCTACAAAGGGGCTTGCTCGCCGGAAAGATAAAACCGGGGCACCAATTCTCAGATGGAGACACGCGTGCCGATTTACCTTATTATTCCGACAAAAACATTCAATTGACTAACGCATTTCTGGAAAAAATAAAACCATTGGTTGATGACAAAAAGGCAACCTTGAGCCAGCTGGTCATCCGCTGGACTGTTGAACAGCCTGGGATTACAATTGCCTTGGTTGGAGCCCGAAATGCAGCTCAGGCTATTGAAAATGCGAAAGCCGCCCAGATAACACTGAGTGCTGACGAAATCGGATTTATTAATTCGGAACTCGACAAACTAAAACTCGAACTTTAGAGGTTAAATACTGGCAGAGTGATTTAGAGACATCCTGCCAGTGTAATATTTTA
>JAJZSZ010000203.1 GCA_021849365.1 Bacteroidota bacterium
AGCAGTGAGTCGGTATAAAAATTCAAAACTCCGATGGTAATATCCTCGGCATTCGAAAGCTTTTGGGTATCGCCCAATAAATTGTAAAAATCGTAGCTGGCATCAATTAATTCGATTTTACCAATTCTGATCGATTTAAAAGTTTTAGTTACCAGCGGTTTAAGTTCCTGGATAAGAGTGTTTATGTTATTTTTTTGATTGTCAGTTTCGTCCCGCTTACCATGAATATTAAGTTCGGGTTGACTGATCAGTATTTCTTTGATTTCAAGTTTTTTTCTGAAGAGCAACTGAAGAAAGCGGATACCCTGCAGGCTTATTTTTGGCGATGAAAAAGAATAAAACTGCTTGTTCACTTCCGACTTTTTCAGCCGGGTAATGACAGAGTCGGCAGGATGAAAGGATACCTGATTTATTTCAATGCCCCAACGTCTGAAATTAAGTTCCAGATTCTCGAATGTCAGCTCATATTTCCCTTTCGATTTCTTCTCTACTAATTCCGAAAGATTCTTGTTCAGGTAGTTCTGGGCCCCAAAGTACAATACAGCAAATCCTGCTAATGCAGTCAGCACCAGTCCTAAAACTAGGCCAATGCCAGCATGCAGTATCTTTTTCTTCAGGTCTGCCATCAATATAGAATTTAAACCGATTTCGATTTGTTAATATAGATCATAAAATCAGAAAAAAGTTGTATATGGCTCAAAAACCTTTGTAGTTTTTAGAACAATAAATATTAAACAAACGAGGGCGGTAAAAGTCGACTGTTTTCAAAAACAGAAGACTCTTACCGCCCTCAGAAACTTTGCAGTTAAGTAAGAATTATAGGCTTTTCAGATTAAGCTTTCAGTTCGGCGAATGTTCTTTCGATGATTTCAAGTGCTTCATTCATCTGATCTTCGTTAATAATCAATGGCGGCGTAAACCGAATAATGTGCTCATGAGTTGGTTTTGCCAGCAGTCCATTGTTTTTTAGAGCAATACAAACATCCCATGCTGTGATTCCGTTTACCGATTTAATGACAACAGCATTCAGAAGTCCTTTACCACGAACAATTTCGATCAGTTCTGAATCAATAGCTTTCAACCGTTTCCGGAATATTTTTCCAATGCGCTCAGCATTTTCAGCCAGATTCTCTTCTCTGATAACATCGAGAGCTGCAATTGCAACCTTAGCAGCAATAGGATTTCCGCCGTAAGTTGAGCCATGTTCGCCAGGTTTGATGCACAGCATGATTTCGTCATCGGCCAGAACACATGAAACGGGAAGCATTCCTCCGGAAATAGCCTTGCCCAGAATCAGAATGTCAGGACGGACCTCTTCATGATCACAAGCCAGCATTCGTCCGGTACGGGCTAAGCCGGTCTGAACTTCGTCGGCAGCAAACAGAACATTATGCTTTTTACACAATTTAAAAGCTTTTTTCAGGAAACCATCTTCCGGCACATACACACCAGCTTCTGCCTGAATGGGTTCAACCAGAAATCCGGCTACATTCGGGTCTTCCAGTGCTTTTTCAAGAGCTTTCAGATCGTTGTAGGGTATATTGATAAAGCCCGGGGTATAAGGTCCGTAGTCGTTATAGGCATCCGGATCAGACGACATCGAGATAATGGTAATGGTGCGGCCATGAAAGTTACCATTGCAAACAATTATTTTGGCTTCAGTTTTAGGTATGCCTTTCACTTTATAAGCCCACTTACGGATTAACTTAAGGGCAGTTTCGTCAGCTTCGGCACCCGAGTTCATCGGCAGCATTTTGTCGTAACCAAATAATTTGGTCATGTATTCTTCCCATTCGCCTAGCACATTATTGTAAAAAGCTCTCGAGGTCAAAGCTAGTTTTTGAGCCTGATCAATTAAAGCATTCACAATTTTGGGATGACAGTGCCCTTGATTTACTGCCGAATAAGCCGATAAAAAATCAAAGTATTTCTTTCCTTCAACATCCCAAACAAAAATTCCTTCTCCACGTTCCAAAACTACCGGTATCGGATGATAATTGTGAGCTCCGTATCGGGCTTCCCGATCCATATAATCCTTAGCGCTTAAGTTATTCATAGGTTTAACTTTTAATTATTTACTTGCAGATTTAGGCATATTTTATCCAATTTCAAATAGTTTTAGCCTGCTGTTAAATACCGAAACAAACCTGAGATTAAATGAGGTAATTTCAATTTGATTTTTAGCATAAAATCCGACTTATAAATTGAAGATATTAATACTCTAAAAATATTATATTTGCGTGCTTTACCTGAATTTTGAATAAAAATTACCATGGGACGTTATGTAGTTGTATATACTTTAATGTTTTTGCTGGGGGTAGTTTCTACAGGATATGCTCGACCACATAGCCCGGAATTGTCAGGTGCCGATTCTGAATTCGATCTGCTGATCAAAAAAGCGAAAAAAATAGTCCCAATTGCCACCAATCACGATAGCGTGTCTGTATTGCTCGACAGGGCAGATGAGCTGGCGAAATCATCAAAAAATCATAGTTATGCGGCTCATGTTCTGTTGGTTCGGGGGCAAAATGAATATTTCTCGAGTAACTATGAGAAAGCAATAGACCTTTATTACCAGGCACTCGATTTAACCGAGCAGATACACGATTCTGTTTTATTTGCAACTGCAAATCTCAACCTTGGTATGGTTTACAATGAGCTGGAAGATTATGACGAATCGATCTCGTATTTTCAGAAAACATTAAAAACCAGTGAAGCCATAAAAGATTCGGCTTTAATTGCCAAAGCTTATCAGGATATTGCCATTAGCTACCGACATAAAAAAGATGTAACAAAAGCCCTTGAATACAACGAAAAGGCAATTCAAATGGCTCAGCTCCGGAAAGATACTGCCATGATCATTGCCATCACCAATAACTTCGGAACCATTGCATATGATCAGCACGATTTGGCCAAAAGCCTTGATTATTATCGGAAAGCGATGGATTTATACCAGGCAACAAACGACCGGAAAGGCATAGCTCTGGCATACAACAACATTGGTTTGGTTTATATGGACCAAAAGGATTACCCAAAATCGATTGAATATTTCAAGAAAGCACTTTCTTTGGCTACCGAGCTGAAGATGAATGATTTTGTGGGCGATATTTACAGCAACCTTACGCTTTATTACAAGGAGCAGAAAGACTTTAAAAATGCTTTTTACTGCTACGATCGGTTCAATATAATTTACGACAGCCTGGCTGGAGAGAAGAAAAATAAAATGATTTACTCCATTCAGGCCAAATTCAAATTAGGCCGAAGTGCACGTGAACTGGAGGAATTGAAGCTGAAAAATCAATCGCAGCTTGATGCTATCGATTCAGCAAAATCGATCCAGATTTACCTTTTTATTATTACCGTCCTGGTCGTTGTATTGGCAGGAGCTACAACCTATTTGTTGTTCAAAGAGAAAAAGTTGGCCAGCGAACTAAAGGATAAAACGAGGGAATTGTCGGAGCTAAATGCCTCAAAAGACAAGTTCTTTTCCATCATTGCGCACGATCTGAAGAATCCGTTTAACGTGCTGGTAAGCTACACCAGCATTCTGAAAACTGATCTTGATTTGTTTACCAAAGAACAACTGGAACAGATCATCGCTGATTTAAATAAAGCGTCGGAAAACGGATATAACCTTTTGCAAAATTTATTGCTCTGGACCCGCTCACAAACCAACCGTATTCACATCCTGAAGAGCAATTTTACTTTGGCCACCGTGTTTAACGAAGTAAAAGATTTGGCTGAACTGAACCTTATCGATAAAGAACAAACCCTTTTGATGGAAATAGATAGCCAAACGGTTGTTCATGCCGATAAAGACATGATTTCGGTAGTTCTTCGTAACCTGGTTTTCAACGCGATTAAATTCTCTGAAAAGCGTTCTGAAATTCGTCTGAAAGCTAGTCAGTCGGGATCAAATGTGAGGATTGATGTCATTGATTCAGGAATTGGTATTTCGGAAGAAAACATGAAAAAACTGTTTGCAATAGATAAAAACACGATGCAGCAGGGAACTGACGGCGAAGTTGGTTCGGGGCTGGGTTTGGTTCTTTGCAAAGAGTTTGTTGAAAAAAACGATGGCAAAATCTGGGTAGAAAGTAAGGTAAGCGAAGGCTCAGTCTTCTCATTTACACTTCCTGCAGGCGAAATTAAAGCTTAGCAACTGTTTGATTTTTGAGGTTATCCAAACCTCTGAACTGGATCCAAAATAATCTTTAAAACCTGAAGACTATTCTATGAATTCTGGCGGTGTGTAAGTTACAGCCGGTTTCTTCACGACCTTATTTCCAAAGTTTGATTATTACCACTTCGCATAACAGGAAGAAAATAGCCAGCCCAATAAAATACTTCCAGAGTTGTTTCCCATTGTTCAGGCTTAGTATGGTTTCACTAAAGTTTTTGTCAGTCGATTCAATAAGTTGAATCTGTCTGTTTTTTGTCGCACTGATTTGCTTCTGAAGCTCTTCTTTTGTATTAAATTCCGGAACAGATTCGGTTCTTGGGAAATTGTACGAAATAGATTGTATAGTGCTATTCCCGTCATTTACAAGGAAATGCCCGGCTTCTTTGGGTAATTCATCCAGCAACAGTTGCTTTTTCTCTGTTCCGTAGTTTCTGACTGAAGTTCTGAATTCATCTTTTGTCCGGACGTTAATAATTTTGACTTCTGCTGAACTTAAATTCTGAGTCAGAATAACCGGTTCCTCTGTTTCGGTTGAGTAAGCGTAACGCTGCGGTTGACCACTGTACAAAACCATATTGTAAACCGTTGGAACAAAAATGATGTGCCTTACAAAATTGAAATTTCCGGAGTTTAGCGGAAAAGCAAAGGTGTAAACATTGCCCTCGCCAAACGGATGCGTACTCAATGCATTTTTGCCGTTTCTGAACCGCAGAAGTGAAGTTTCCTGCCGTTGCATCTGATCTGCAAAAACCGCAAAACCTTTGATATCGGGCAAATCAGCATTGTTTTCCTGTTTTTTAAATACCTCGCGGTACAACTCATGGGTATAATTAATTTCGGATATATGGGCCTTGGCAGTGTCAAATCTGGCAATCGTGTTGCTGTTCAGCGATTGAAGCAAAGCATTGTATTCTTCGTAATTTTTGGGTTTATCCGGAAAAAGAACCAGTGTCCCGCCATTTTTCACGAAAGCAGTCAGCTCATCTTTTAGGCCTGAACTGATATTTTGAGTGTTGACCATGAAAATACACTGGTAATTTTTAAGCTGCGAAATGGGAATGTTGTTTTCCGGAACCTCAGTAAAGTCAATCAGTTCGTCCTCGGCAAATAAAGCTTTCAGGTAATCAGATCCATTGCTTTGAGGATTTGAGATGGCCAGAGCCTGCAGTTTTCCGCGAACCTGGTAACTCAGAAAATACGAGTTGTCGAAAACAATCGGGTAATCGTCGAGTTCGACTTTACAAAGCTGTATGCCCTCCGAATTATTGGTGTAATTCATTTCCTGAACCGTTTCCTCCTGCGCACCGATATTAATATTTGAAACGGCCTTCAGCGAATCGTTAATCGTGAGCCTGATCGGAATATTCTGGAAGGCTTGAGCCGACAGATTTTTGATCCTCACATACAATTTTTCAGCCTGTCCGATTTTTCGCCCGGGTATCTCAAACCAACAGGAGTCAATCAGTAAATTGTTGGTTTTCCCGGCCTCAAACGGAAATAAGTATGTCCACACCGAAGAATCGGGCTTGGCCAACTCTACAGTCATTCCTTTCTTCTGAAAATCGGACAAAATATAGAGCGTTTTTTGAGCCTTTTTATCCGCAGAAGCCAAAGCACTGACCGATTGCGAATAAACCTCCGAAAATTTGGGTGAACGTGGGCTGTCTTTTATTTCCGACACCTGTTTGATAAACTGTTCTTTATTCAGCGGAAACTGGTTGCCCGGAGTCAATGTATTGCTCAAAGCCAAAAATTGGGTTCCTGCAGGGTAGGAGTTGGCAATTTCAATAGCTTTAATCTTGGCCTGTTCGAGCAAAGGACCTTTTTCGCCCTCGGCTTTCATACTGAACGAATTGTCGATGAAAATGCCTACGATTTGTTGGGCAACATTCGTGGTATGGTTGCCAACCGGAATGTACGGCCTGGTGAAAGCGAAAACAAGTGATGTGATAGCCAATATGCGCGATAATAAAATCAACAACTGTTTGAGCTGCGATTTTTTCTTAGATTCCTGCTTAATGCGTTTCAATAGTTGTACATTGCTGAAATAAACTGTTTTATATCGCTTGAAATTAAACAGATGGATAGCAATCGGGATGGCCACAGCCAGCAATGCGAGCAAAAATAGCGGGAATAGAAAACTCATCTTTTAGTTCAATGTATCAGTTTGTCAGCCGAAACTGCTTTGTTCAACGGAAACAAAAATAAGAAAACAGGATTGATAATTGACAAGAGCCATGTTTTGTTTGTAAAAACGGCACTCATAAAAATGCTGATGTAAAAGAAAAGCCGGATATCGTCACTGAAATCCGGCTTTTCATCACATGTAGTAACAGTTATTTTTTTGTCGCTGTAATGGTTTTGGGTCCTTCCGGGCTGTCAACCTTACCGGTAAGTTTGTCTTTTTCTTTGGTAAGTACAACATTAATTGGGTTTCCGTCAACCGTAGTTACAAACGATATTTTATTGTCTTCAATTTTCAGGTCGCTTGTTGTTAATTCTCCGGCTTCAAGCTTTACTACGCAAACGGTTTGTCCGTCTTTTTCTGAAAAGATCAGGCTTCCTTTTTCATAGCCGTAAGGAGCATCACTTACTTCGTAAAGCCATTCACCCAAAAGCGATTTGTTTTTTACTTCAGCCCGGAGTTGATTTCCCGAAGCCAATAAAATTAATGAGAACAAAAAGATGAATCCTGCAATTTTTTTCATAACGTGTGTTGTTTGTGTTTGAGCATTAAAAATAAGGAAAATTTGTTCACTTAACATTGTTGGAGGATTTTTATCTGCAAAACATAGACGCCCTGAAATAATCTGATTTTGGTAGAACTGAAAACTGGATTTTTCAACTGAAATATTCAGCCTTGGTATCATATTCAGAATCGCTCTATTTGCTGATTTTTGCTTGCCTGAACTTCATTCCAGATAACGGTTTAGTTAAAATTCGCCTAAAAAAGCTACCTTCGGGCTTCAATTTTTAGAACAGGAAATGGATCAGAAAATTATACAGCTAATCGCCCAACAGCTTGGACTTCAATATACACAGGTAAACAATACCATTCAATTGATTGACGAAGGTGCAACCGTTCCGTTTATTTCGCGCTACCGTAAAGAGCGCACTGGCAGCCTCGACGAGGTTCAGGTTGAAGCGGTTAAGGACGCCAAAGAAAAGATGGAAGAACTGCTCAAACGCAAGGAAACCATTTTGAAAACCATTCAGGAGCAGGAACAACTGACACCCGAACTGCAAAAGCGCATCGATAATTGTTTTGATCCGACAGAGCTGGAAGATATTTACCTTCCGTATAAGCCCAAACGCCGCACCCGTGCCATGATTGCCCGCGAAAAAGGACTGGAGCCTTTGGCGAAAATCATCATGAAGCAATACGAACACAACCTGGAAAGCCGGGCACAGTCGTTTGTGAACGAAAAGGTTGAATCGCTGGAAGATGCGCTGGCTGGTGCACGCGACATTATAGCCGAATGGATCAACGAAAACGAACGTGCCCGCGGAATTGTGCGGCGTGAGTTTGAATATGGCGCGTTTATTACCTGTAAAGTAATTAAAGGAAAGGAAGAGGAAGCCGCCAAATACAACGATTATTTCGATTGGAAAGAACCGTTGAAGAAATGTCCGTCGCACCGGCTGATGGCCATGCGCCGTGGCGAGAATGAAGGTTTTTTGCGCGTTTCAGTAACTCCCGAAGCCGAAGAACCTATCCAGCGTCTGAAACGGTTTTTCATCAACAGCAACAATGCCTGCACCGACCAGATGGAACTGGCCGTAACCGATGCTTACAAACGATTGCTGGAACCATCGATTGAAACCGAATTTGCCAACCTGTCGAAAGAA
>JAJZSZ010000204.1 GCA_021849365.1 Bacteroidota bacterium
CATCAGGATGTTGCCAACCTGCGGCCCGTTTCCATGGGTAATAACTAATTCGTATCCGTCGTTCAGTAAAAAGATTAGATTTTCGAGAGTGTCGGTGGTATTTGCTTCCTGTTGTTCAATTGTACCAACCTCATTTTCACGTAAAAGTGCATTTCCTCCTAAAGCAACTACAGCAATTTTTTCCATATATTATGAATATCTGTTTCAAACAAACTTAAAAAAAGGATTGAATTATAAACATGATCAACTCCCTTTGTACGCCGCCAATTCGATGCTATAAAACAGAAGTAAAACCATTATGAAAAAGTTAATTGAAGGATTTTTCTGATCAGAAATTTTAGTGTATGTTTCGTTCCGGAGATAAAATATATGATAGTTAAAATCGTTAACTTTGCGCACGAATAATCGAACGGATGGCAAAAAAAATCACAAAACCAGAAAAGAAACCTGCAAAGGCAGCGAAGGCGCCTAAGTCTTCAAAAATCAAGGCTATAGTTAATTTTTTCAAGAGTAATCAGTTTAAATATACGTTAGGGGCATTCCTGTTGCTTTTTAGCGGATATATGGCTGTTGCTTTTATTTCGTATATCTTTTCGGGTGCTGTTGATCAAAGTAAACTCGACATGCCGTTGGGCGAATTTATTGATCCGTCGGTAGAGGTTCAGAATTTTGCCGGTAAAGGCGGAGCTTATTTGAGCGAACAGTTTATCAATCTTGGTTTTGGATTTCCATCGTTCTTTTTTATTCTCATTTTCTTTGTTGCAGCATTAAACCTCTTTGGTTACAAAGAGATCCGGTTCTGGAAAACATTCCTTTTCTCGGTACTTTGGATGCTGTGGTCGTCGATAGCCCTTGCTCTCCTGCTAAATATGACTTCCGGAGATAATTTCCTTTATGTCGGAGGGATGTATGGATTTATCTTTTCGAGTGTTTTGTCTTCATTCCTAGGCGCTATTGGTGCCACACTGATTCTGGTATTCCTGCTTTTCCTTTTGCTGGTAATTACTTTCAGACAGTTTGTTCCATGGTTTTCGCAACTAATAGCCAAGAAGGATAAAGATCCTTCGGTTACTGGGGCTTTGGAAGAAATGCCTCAGGCCGAAGTTGCTCCATTGCAACAGATTGAGGATCCTTCAATCTCAAAAGTGATTCATGAAGATGACCAGATTGAAGCCATTTTTGATCCGGATTCACCTGATGAAGATTTTGAGATTGAAGATACCATTTCGAGAAAGGATGTAGAACTGAGCATTGAAGATATGCTGTTTGACGAAGAGCCCGAAGCTAAAAAGCCAGCTCCTGAAAAAACTAAATCGAAAACCAAGGAGCCGGAGTTGCACATTAATGAAAAGGTAGTTGATGAAATGGCAGACGAAGAAGTGACTCCGGTGATGGAAGATTATGATCCAACACTTGATTTATCGAGCTATAAATATCCAACTCTTGATCTGCTTGATGATCATGCTTCCGGGAATGCAGAAGTGAGCAATGAAGAGCTGATTTCGAACAAAAACAAGATTGTTGAAACGCTTCGTCACTATAAAATTGAGATAACCAAGATCAGGGCAACCATTGGGCCGACCATTACATTGTACGAGATTGTTCCGGCCCCGGGAATTCGTATTGCCAAAATTAAGAACCTTGAAGACGACATTGCTTTGAGTTTGTCTGCTCTGGGAATCCGCATCATTGCGCCAATTCCGGGACGGGGAACGATTGGTATCGAGGTTCCAAATCAGAAGCCGGAAATTGTATCGATGCGCTCCATTATTGGGTCGAAGAAATTCCAGGAATCGACAGCTGAGCTTCCAATTGCCTTGGGGAAGACAATTTCGAATGAAACTTTTATGGTCGATTTGACCAAAATGCCTCATATCCTAGTTGCCGGTGCCACTGGTCAGGGTAAGTCTGTCGGGCTGAATGCCATCATTACTTCCTTGCTTTATAAAAAGCATCCTTCGCAGCTGAAGTTTGTGCTGGTTGACCCTAAAAAGGTGGAACTGAACCTTTATGCTTCGCTTGAAAAGCACTTTTTAGCCAAGATGCCCGACGAGGAAGATGCCATTATTACTGACATTCAGAAGGTGAAAAACACGCTGAATTCAGTGAATATTGAGATGGATACCCGTTATGATTTGTTGAAAAAAGCTCATGTCAGAAATATTACCGAGTACAATGCCAAATTCATAAGCCGACGCCTGAATCCGGAAAAAGGACACCGCTATTTACCTTACATTGTAGTTGTGGTTGACGAATTTGCGGATTTGATTATGACTGCCGGTAAAGAGATTGAACTGCCAATTGCCCGTATTGCCCAGCTGGCTCGTGCCGTGGGTATCCATATGGTAATTGCCACGCAGCGTCCTTCAATTAATATTATTACAGGTGTAATTAAAGCTAACTTCCCAACCCGTATTGCGTTTAAAGTGGCCTCGATGATCGACTCGCGAACCATTTTGGATACCCCAGGGGCAAACCAGTTGATAGGGAAGGGAGATATGCTTGTTTCGTCGGGTAGTACCATGACCCGCGTGCAGTGCGCCTTTGTTGATACTCCTGAAGTTGAGCGTATTTGTGAATTTGTTGCTGAACAGCGCGGATATTCAACGGCTTTCCTTTTACCTGATTATGTTGGAGAAAATGATGGCGGTTTGGCCGAAGTTGATCTGAAAAATCGTGATGAAATGTTTGAAGAAGCAGCCCGGTTGATTGTAGCTAATCAGGTTGGATCGACATCGATGATTCAGCGTAAATTCTCGATTGGATATAACCGTGCCGGCCGTTTGATGGATCAGCTGGAAGCTGCAGGAATCGTCGGGCCAAGCGAGGGAAGTAAAGCGCGCCAGGTTCTGATTCAGGATGAATACAGTTTGGAACAATTATTGAATGGAATAAAATAGAACTATAATAAATCAAAAAAATGAAGCAATTATTTTTAATTACAATTCTTTCTGTTTTTGTTTTGGCGGGATATGCACAGCAAGATGCAAAAGCGAAAGAAATTCTGGAGAAGGTTACTAAAACAACTCAATCGCTGGCTTCACTCGATGCAAAGTTTTCGTTCGAGATGAATAATAAAGCTGAAAACATTAAGGACAAGAGTCTTGGATCAATCGTTCTGAAAAACAAGAAATACAAGTTAAATGTTCCGCAAATGGGACTTCAGGTAACTTGTGACGGTAAAACAATCTGGACTTACATGGTTAATTCAAACGAGGTTACCATTTCAAACCTTGACGAAGCCACCGACGATTTAATGGATCCTTCAAAAATCTTTACTATTTACGAAAAGGGATTCAATTATAAGTTCCTGAACGAAAGTGTTGATGCCGGTGTCCCGGTTTATAATATCGATTTGACCCCACAAAAGCCTTCAGGGGAAATTCAGAAAATAAAACTCATGATTGACAAGCAGAAAATGCTGATTCATGGGGCTGTAATGAATGGTAAAGACGGGAATAC
Organism: Bacteroidota bacterium; assembly: GCA_021849365.1. Lineage (GTDB taxonomy): Bacteria > Bacteroidota > Bacteroidia > Bacteroidales > Prolixibacteraceae > Aquipluma. Next base: position 3,463 of record JAJZSZ010000204.1, read on the forward strand.
CATTATTGTAACTGTAACTCAATATAAAACAGACGGTGTGTACAATGATTCCGACTTCGTGTTTGATTCGAAGAAATACAAGGGAATCGAAGTTGTTGATATGAGATAACTGAAATAATATCAAATAAAAAAGGGTGCCAATCGGCACCCTTTTTTATTATAGAATCTTCAATCTTAATTTTTCATTTTTGCATGTGCCATCCGTTCAACCGAGGCAATTTCGATGAACGAAGTACCACCACCAACTCCGAAGTTTCCGCCTACATAAACTACATTATCTGTTTCGGTGATCATTTTCTTTTCAACTAGATCGAGCAACGCAGTTTCAATAAGTTTGTGCTTGTTTTTCTTCGAGATAATTTCGCTTGGAAAAACGCCATATGAAAGTGCCAGCTCTCGTTTTACCCGTCCGTTGTGGCATTTGGCATAAACGGGAAGCGGACTCCGGAAAGCCGCAATATAACGGGCAATTTTTCCGGTAAGTGTATCTGTTACAATGGCATTTATCTGTAACTCTTTTGATGCAAGAACTGCAGCTTCGGCAAGGAATGCTGAGGTTTCGTTGTCGAGTCTCGGTACCGGCAGATCATTGCGTTTATCTTTGCTTGCTTCAACTTCAACAGCAATTTTTGCCATTACTTTTACCGATTCAACCGGATAATTTCCGTAGGCCGTTTCGCCTGAAAGCATGATGGCATCAGTCCGGTCGTAAATTGCAGTGGCAACATCGCTAACCTCGGCGCGGGTTGGCCTTGGATTATCGATCATTGAATGCAGCATCTGTGTAGCGATAATTACAGGCTTTTTCTGCTGAACAGCCTTTCTGATTAGTTTTCGCTGGATGCCAGGAATTTTTTCGGCGGGGATCTCAATACCAAGATCTCCACGGGCAACCATTATACCATAAGCATGTTCAAGAATCTCGTCGATATTATTTACGCCATCCAGATTTTCGATTTTTGCTATGATTTTGATGCGGCTGTTAAATCGGTCGAGAATCTCCTGCACTGCTAATACATCCTGCTTATTTCGAACAAATGAATGAGCAATAAAATCGACGTCATTTTTAGCCGCAAATTCGATAAACTCAACATCTTTTTCGCTGATAGAAGGCAAATCGACGCTGACCCCCGGAGTATTAACACTCTTCTTGTTTTTGATCTGGCCACTATTACCAACACGGCATACCAGGCAATCTTCAGCTTGTTCAATTACTTCCAGAGCTAAATCTCCATCATCAATCAGAATAAAATTGCCAACAGGTACATCTTTATGAATGTATTCATAACTGACATAAAATGTTTCCTGATTCGATAAGCCATCACCACCTTTTATTTTTATAATGTCACCTTCCTTAACATTAATCGGTTCGCTGATATTTCTTGTTCGTATTTCAGGACCTTTGGTATCAACAAGAATTCCTATAGAATCAGAAACAGCCCGCACGTTGTTAATCATGGCCAGAGCACTCTCAGTAGAGATGTGAGCTGTGTTTAATCGGGCGACATTCATTCCTGCATCGAACAATTGACGGATAAACTCAACTTCACAACGTCTATCAGAGATAGTTGCTACTATTTTTGTGTGTTTCATAATTTCGAATTTTAATTTTAGAGGGCGGCAAAAGTATGCAAATTTTATTTCATCGGGTGAAAGGTAGCAGTCGCACGGCCTAAAAGGTCATTAAGATTTAATATATCTTTTAATTGCCTCAATACCAAGTCGGTAAGAATCCAGTCCAAATCCCATGATGCTGCCTATGCATGCGGGTCCAATCAGTGATTCATGCCTGAAACTCTCTCTGGTCAGGATGTTAGAGATATGAACTTCAACAACAGGGGTTTTCACTCCTGAAATGGCGTCTCTGATTGCAACAGAGGTGTGGGTGTAGGCTCCGGCATTGATGATGATGCCATCGAATGTAAAGCCTTTTTCGTGAATTTTGTTTATGAGTTCACCTTCAATATTCGATTGATAATACTCAAGATCGATGTCCGAAAATTCGTTCCGGAGAGTCTGGAAATAGCTGTCAAATGACTTATTTCCATAAATACTTTGCTCGCGAACGCCAAGCAGGTTTAAATTTGGGCCATTTATTAACAAAATTTTCATCATTTTATAGAATATAATAAAAAAATAGTAACTTAACCGAATGTAAACTCGTAGTGAAAATTATGTAATCTTGGTGGATGGGCATAATTAATTTAAAACCTTCATTTTTAGAGTTTACAAAACCAAAATTATCAATATTTGTTATAGAATTTTAAATTTAAAGTATTTAATTATGAAATGGGAAGATAGCAAAAAAGGATTTGAGTCTTTCTTACGTTTGGAGAAAGGTCTGTCAGCTAATTCCATCGCAGCTTATATTAACGATATAAATAAGCTGATGGTTTTTGCAGATGAAGAACTAAAAAAATTAGCTCCTGAAAAGGTGAAACTTAATCACCTTAAGAAATTCGTTGAATGGATCAACGATCGGGGTGTTTCTCCCAGAACTCAGGCCCGAACTATTTCGGGCATAAAATCTTTCTACAAGTATTTGCTTATGGAAGGAAAAGTAAACAATGATCCTACAACCCTTTTGGAATCACCTAAGATTGGCAGAAAGCTTCCTGATGTGCTAACGATTGAAGAGATTGATTTGATGATTGATACTATAGAGTTGAATAAGCCTGAAGGTCAGCGCAACAAAGCAATGCTCGAAACATTGTATAGTTGCGGTCTTCGTGTTTCTGAGCTGGTAAACCTGAAAATCTCAAATTTGGCTTTCGATCAGGGATTTATTAAAGTTGAAGGTAAATCCAACAAAGAAAGACTTGTTCCGGTAAGCGAAAAGGCTATCGATGAGATTAATAAATATATGGAAGTTTACAGAAAAACGCTGAAGATTTCCAAGGATAGTGAGAATATACTTTTCCTGAACCGGAGAGGAAAAAGATTGAGTCGTGTAATGATTTTCACTATTATTAAAAATTTGGCACTGAAAGCCGGATTCGATAAGAAAATTAGTCCTCACACTTTCCGTCATTCATTTGCAACTCATTTGATTAACGGAGGTGCTGATTTACGTGCAGTGCAGGAAATGCTAGGTCACGAATCGATCCTCACAACAGAAATTTATACTCATCTTGACCGGGATTACCTAAAGACTACCTTGAATCAGTTCCATCCAAGATCATAGTTTATATCGTCATATTGATTAAAAAGAATGTTAAGATGTTAATAATTTCTTAACATTCTTTTTGTTTGTATATGCCTGATCTATTGTTGGATATCAGGTAATTAGTAAACACGTTGTATGCCCTTAAACATATGATTTCGAAATGATCTTAATTTAATATTTCACAAATCTCCGCGGCGTGAAAATTAGCTATTTTTGATGCCGAGAAAGTTTTTGTTTTGTTGAAACTATTAAATTATAAACACTTATCATGAAAAACACTGATCTATTAAAGTATGGTATTGACACCAATGCCGAAATTTTGCATAATCCAACTTACGAAGAATTATTCCAAGCTGAAATTGATCCTGCAAACGAAGGTTTTGAAAGAGGCGTATTAACAACTTCAGGTGCAGTTTCTGTTGATACTGGTAAATTTACCGGACGTTCACCTAAAGACAAATTTTTTGTAAAAGATGCAGTTACCGATGAGCATCTGTGGTGGGATGGTACCATCAACCGCCCTACAACTCCTGAAGTTTTTGCACATTGTAAAAATCTTGTTACCAAACAACTTTCTACTGCAAAAAAACTGTACGTAGTTGATACTTATTGTGGAACTAACGAAGATACTCGTTTGAAAGTACGTTTCGTAATGGAAGTTGCATGGCAGGCTCACTTTGTGACAAATATGTTTATCCGTCCTTCACATTACGAATTAGCTAATTATGGCGAACCTGATTTCGTATGTTTGAACGGTTCAAAAACAACCAATCCAAACTGGAAAGAACAAGGCTTGAATTCAGAAGTATTCACTTTATTCAACCTTACTGAAAGAATGCAGGTTATTGGTGGTACCTGGTATGGTGGCGAAATGAAAAAAGGTATTTTTGCATTGCAAAACTACTATTTGCCATTACGCGGTATCGCTTCTATGCACTGCTCGGCCAACGTTGGTAAAGATGGTGATGTAGCAATCTTCTTCGGTCTTTCTGGTACTGGTAAAACAACTTTATCTGCTGATCCAAAACGTTATTTGATTGGTGATGATGAACACGGCTGGGACGATCATGGAGTATTCAACTACGAAGGTGGTTGCTATGCTAAAGTAATTGATTTGGAAAAAGATAAAGAACCAGATATTTGGAGAGCTATCCGTCGTGATGCTTTGTTGGAAAACGTAACAGTATTACCTGATGGAACTCCTGATTATTCAGCAGCTGCTTCAAAAACTGAAAACACTCGCGTTTCTTATCCAATTTATCACATCAATAAAATTGTTTCTCCATCACGTGCTGGTCACGCTTCTAAAATCATTTACCTGTCGGCTGATGCATTCGGTGTATTGCCTCCAGTATCTATTTTGGACGAAAAATCAGCTCAGTATCACTTCTTATCAGGCTTT
>JAJZSZ010000205.1 GCA_021849365.1 Bacteroidota bacterium
GAAAGCTGAAAAGCTAATTACTGATGAGCGAATTTTGCTGAAAACATTAATTGATAATGTTCCGGACCCAATCTATGTAAAAGACACCGAAGGCAGGAAATTATTATCGAACAAGGCTGATCTGGAAATATTGGGCTATACAAGCGAATCGAGTGTTATAGGAAAAACCGATTCGGAATTATCTTATCCGGGCGATTCGGTACAAACCTATAACGATGATATTTCGGTAATAAGTACCGGTCAACCCATCCGGAACAAACTTGAATTTTTCACTGACAATCAAGGTAAAAAAAGATATTTTTTAACCAGTAAAATCCCGTTAATTAACGATTCCGGAGAAATAACCGGATTGGTGGGTGTAGGGCACGACATCACCCTTCAAAAAGAAAACGAGCAGAAAATCAATCAGTTACTTAAGGGAATTGAACAAAGTCCTGCAAGCATAATTATTACTGATATTGATGGATATATTGAGTATGCAAACTCGAAGTTCACCGAGATTTCAGGATATCGTTTCGACGAGGTTATAGGGAAAAATCCAAGGATTTTGCAATCGGGCACCACTTCGGCCGAAGAGTATGAGAGGCTTTGGGCAACCATCAGAAGTGGCAACGAATATCAGACTGAAATTCAGAACAGAAAAAAGAATGGTGAATTATATTGGGAATCCATACACATTTCGCCTATTCGCAACGAAGAAGGCACCATTGTCAACTATATGGCAATAAAAGAAGACATCAGCGACCGAAAAAGAGCTGATCTGGAAATCCTAAAACTTTCGGTAGCCATTGAGCAAAATCCGGCCAGCGTGGTTATTACCAATATCTTTGGAGAAATTGAATATGTAAACAAAAAGTTCACCACCGATTCGGGATATTCAAAAAAAGAACTGATCGGAAGAGTACTCCGTATTTTCAAGCCAGGCCATACCTCGAACGAAGTATACAGCCAAATCAGAAATAATCTATTTGCGGGTGAAGTTTGGAAAGGCGAACACCTCAACCGAACGAAAAATCACGAAACCTATTGGGAATCGGTTCAGATATCGCCAATTAAAAATCAGGAAGGTGTAATCACCAATTTTGTTGTACTGAGCGAAAACATCAACGACCGCAAAAAAATGGAAAAAGACCTGATTGCAGCCAAAGAAAAAGCAGAGGAAAGCGATAGGCTAAAATCGGCATTTTTGGCAAACATGTCACACGAAATTCGTACGCCGCTAAACAGCATACTTGGTTTTTCCGACCTGCTCGCCACACCGGATCTCGACCCAGAAGTAAGGAAAGAGTTCGCTACACTGATGAATACCAGCGGCAATAATCTACTGGCCATCATCAACGACATTCTGGATATCTCTAAAATTGAAGCCGGACAGATCTCCCTGATTTTAAATGAATTTTCAGTATTGAGTCTCATTTCAAATATTCAGAAAGAATATTCGTTCAGGGCCAATTCAAAAGGCATTGACCTTAAACTTAATCCAGGGAATGTAACTCATGGACTACTCATTAGCAGCGACGAATCGCGCATCCGGCAGATTCTGATCAATTTTGTAGGTAATGCATTGAAATTTACGAATTCAGGATATATTGAAATAGGTATAAAACACATCGACAGTGAATTACAATTTTATGTAAAAGATACCGGAATAGGCATTCCAGAAGATTATCACGATAAAATTTTTGATCGCTTCAGGCAAGTTGAAACGGCCCAAACCAGGAAATACGGGGGTAACGGACTTGGACTTGCTATTACCAAACATCTGGCAGAATTGCTCGGCGGAAGAATCTGGCTTGAATCTCAGCCTAATACCGGATCAACATTTTACTTTGCCTTGCCCGACGAGTTAAGCGTAAATTAAGCAAACTCTTATAAAACACGAATGGGAACATTCCGGTGAGGATTGTTCCCATTCACTTTTGGTCAACCTTGCGGTTTCCCTTAGTGCCAGACTACGGTTATTACAACTGGCTGTTCGATTATGGCTTTTCAGCATCCTCTCCCAGCCTTTGACTTTCAGATCCGGCCTGTTACAGCAGAATCTTCCGGTTGTTCGCTCGATCATTTCTTTCGAGTAGATCTTCACGAACGAAGCCCCAGGTCAGCCATCTGAAATTTGTCTTTCGACAAACTTTACAATGAAAGATATCAGATCGTCGTAAGACAATCGTCAACCTCGGCCAATTTTCAGGAACCGGAGTTCCATCCAATCTTTCTCCTTCCTGATTCAACTTACAATGAACTTTTAACGGTTAATTGACGGCTGATGAATTTTGAAAGTAAACTTTCTGATTCAGCTTCAACTCTTCCGAAACGCAGATCTTGCGATCTGAATGATCAGTGATTAAACCCGATTAAGAACTCAATCTCCTTTCCATTCCTTCAGAGTAGTCTTTTATGGCTCGTCTGATGAAATAAAGGTAGCTCAATAAACCTATATAAATCAAGCTTTTTCAACATTTTAAACAAACCAGCTATCAATTACGCTTATCAACAATTGTTAATAACTGTTTCTCGTTCAGCCTGCTAGCAAATACAGGCAAATAAACATTATAAACATATCATTTTCAGGGTTATCAACAAAAAGGATGAGATTCAAATATGCCAAACTGAAGTAAAAAAAATAGGACTAAAAGCAAATCACCTTTTTGTCAGAAGAAACTAATGAATAGCAAAATATTCAGAAACGTAACCACACAACCAATCAACAACATCAGAATTGTAGTAAATCGGGTATTGGCATATTTCCCCATGACCTTGGTTGAGGAAGTCAGATATATCTGCAAAAAAATTGTAAACGGAAGCTGGATACTCAATACCATTTGCGATATAATCAAAGCTTTAAAAGGATTTCCAATCACGAAAATCAGCATCAATGCAACCAGCAAAGATATGGCGATACCTATTCGACTGTGATTATCTTTAACATCGAAAGGCTCGCTAAACAAACCGGCAAAAATACTTCCACCAGCCATTCCGGAAGTGATAGAACTGGCAATTCCAGCGAATAACAAGGCAATGGCAAATACAACACCGGCATTGTTTCCGAGTAATGGTCCCAACATTGATTGCGCTTGCTGCAGTTCACTTACCTTGGTTCCATGCGTAAAAAAAGTTGATGCTGCCAGAATAATCATAGCACTATTTATAGCCCAGCCAATCAGCATCGAAACCAACGTATCAACAAATTCATAATCAAGCTGTTTCTTTATTACTTCATCGTTTTCGAGATTCCACTGCCGGCTTTGAATTACTTCTGAGTGCAAAAACAGATTGTGCGGCATAACCACAGCACCTAAAACACTCATTACTACCATAATTGAACCTTCAGGAATAGACGGAACGACCCATGCTATGCCAGCCTGTGCCCAATCGATTTCTACTAAACTTAACTCGTACAGAAATGAGAGACCGATAATTGAAACGAATGCAATGATTATTTTCTCGATAAAAGCATACGAGTTGGTGTACAACATGATGCCCACAAAAGCAACTACAAGAACAGCACCAGCCGGCACAGGAATACCAAATAACATTTGCAAGGCAATAGCCCCTCCAAGAATCTCGGCCAGCGAAGTGGAAACCGAAGCCAGCATTGCTGAACCTAAAATAACCTTGGAATACAAAGGCGAAACATATTTGGTAGCTGCCTCGGACAAACACAAACCAGTAGCAATACCCAAATGAGCAACATTGTGCTGAAGTATAATGAGCATGATGGTTGACATGGTAACCATCCAAAGAAGTTTGAATCCGAAATCAGACCCTGCTGCTATATTTGACGCCCAGTTTCCGGGATCGATAAAACCAACTGTAACCAACAATCCTGGTCCAATATATTTCAAAACTTTAAGGACTCCAAAAGTTGGCTTATGATCTTTATTATCGATATTCTTAAAAATGGAAAACATTTTCCTGATAATTAAACTTAAAGTTAAATGCAGATAAAGAAAACCTGAAACTCATTATTTGGGTTACGGAATCTTTCCTTTTACCAATCTCGAAAAAAGTATGTTGCTACTTAAATAACTATGGTAATAACTTTAATTTGACGAAGCTTGCCCCGTACCCGGTTTTCGTCCGGATGAATATCTCTTTTTTCCGTAATTTCGATTACTTTTTCGTGGAGCTCTGACTTTATAGACCGGACCTTCACCCAATTCTTCAGGCACCGGAATTTTTAGAATTTCGTCACCAATAAGCTTTTCGATCCGATCAAACTTATCCATATCATGCTCATTAATAAGGCTTATTGCAATACCCGTTTTATCGGCACGCGCAGTTCGCCCTACCCTATGCACATAGTCTTCAGCCGAAGAAGGAACATCGAAATTAATAATCAGGTTGATGTCTTTTATATCTATTCCACGGCTCAGTACGTCAGTAGCAACCAAAATGCGGGTTCGCCTTGACCGAAAACGCATCAATACTTCTTCCCGTTCTTTTTGTTCCAAATCCGACGATATTCCCTCGGTTGCATTTCCTGCTTTTTTCAGGCTTTTAACAATATCGAAAACCTTCTTCTTTGTTGAACTAAAGACTAGAATGCTGTCCAGATCAGGCTTATTCGAAATTAACCCGCTAATAATGGGAATCTTCTGATTCTCGTACACCACATAAGCGGCCTGTAAAACACCTTCAGCAGGTTTAGAAATTGCCGTACTAAGTTCTACCGGATTCTTTAAAATTTTGGCAGCCAAGTCTCTAATTTTCTGTGGCATCGTAGCTGAGAACATCAATGTTTGTCTATCGGCAGGAACATAACTCAGAATGCGGAGAATATCATCATAGAACCCAATATCGAGCATGCGGTCTGCCTCGTCAAGCACTAAATGCTTCAACTTATCGAATTTAACGTAACCCAGATTCAAATGCGAAATCAACTTTCCGGGAGTTGCCACAATGATATTGGTACCAGTTGTAAGTGCTTTACTCTCGGCTTCCCAATCGGAACCATCACGCCCTCCGTAAACAGTAACCGAATTAATATTCAGAAAGTATGAGAAACCTTGTATCTGCTGGTTGATTTGAATCGCAAGCTCCCGGGTGGGAACAATAATCAGAGTACTCAAATCGTGATTATCTTCAGCTGAAAGATGGTTGAGTATCGGGAGCATAAATGCTGCTGTTTTTCCTGTTCCGGTTTGTGCACAAGCCAATAAATCGTTACCTTCCATAATAACAGGAATTGCAAGCTCCTGAATTTCTGAAGCTTTTTCATAACCCATATATGAAATAGCATCCAGTATTTTCTCATTCAACCCAAATTCTTCAAAAGTCATATCCGATAATATATATTAAAAATCTAAAGCATTTCATTAAATAATATATGATTCAGTTTTGTTCAGTTACAAGTATTGAACTTAAACACTGAAGCAGGCCCAAAATATATAATTCAGTCAACGAATTGCCCTGCAAAAGTACTAAACTTTATCAACAATAAACCGGAACAACAAGTATGGTCTGATTTTCAACCATAAAATAAACATTGCTTACGATTTTTGAAATTCCAAAACAACAATTAGCATATTATTATAACAGTAAAGTGCTGTATCATTTGAGATTTTGTAAAAACATGCATTTTCATTCGGGAAAAAGAATTGCAATTTGTACTTTTGTGCCATTATTTAAAAAGCTGATTTCAGCAGTAACTTAAAAGATTTTACTATGGGAAGAGCGTTCGAATATCGAAGAGCAGCCAAAGAAAAGCGGTGGGACAAAATGTCGCGGGTATTTCCAAAACTGGCAAAAGCTATTACACTTGCAGCCAAAGAAGGAGTTCCTGATCCGGAAATGAATGGAAAGCTTCGTACCGCCATCCAAAATGCGAAAGCGCAAAACATGCCGAAAGACAATATTGATGCGGCAATTAAACGTGCAGCAGGGAAAGACGCCGAAACTTTCGTTGAAATTAACTACGAAGGAAAAGGCCCGCACGGAGTGTTGATTTTTGTTGAATCAGCAACCGATAACCCGACTCGTACAGTTGCCAATGTAAAATCATATTTCAATAAAACAGGTGGAATTATGGTTCCAACCGGATCGCTTGAATTCATGTTTTCGCGCAAAGCTGTTTTCGAATTTCAGAAGAAAGACGGAATGAACATTGAAGAGCTTGAGCTGGAATTGATCGACGCCGGACTCGAAGAAATTGAAGAAAACGACGGAGTGATCTATGCTTCGGGCGATTATACCAATTTTGGCTCGCTCTCTCACGCATTGGAAAACCTGAAAATTGAAGTTTCCAAAGCAAATCTGCAACGAATACCTACAACTCCGGTTGAATTTACTGAAGAACAACTGGTTGATATTGAAAAGCTGATTGATAAGCTTGAAGAAGACGACGACGTTCAATCGGTTTTCACCAACATTGCCTAATTGAATTTGGTCGATCTACGGCCATTTAAAAGATAAAGTTCGATGGGTTTATTTTGCATAAATGCGAAATTTCCCGCCGAACTTTTTTATTTTTATAGGTAATAGCAAACTTTTTATCAAATGAGCAAACGAGAACTCCGAAAATATCTGAAAAGCTTAACAAAAGAACAACTTGAAGATCAAATAGTTGATTTATATGAAAGATTCAAGCAGGTAAAGGAATATTATGATTTTGCGTTTAATCCCAACGAAAATGAATTGATTGAGCAATGTCGTTTTCAAATTAGCAAAGAATATTATCCGATCGGAAGCCGTAAAGCCAAAATGAGAAGATCAGTGGCTCAAAAATGGATCAAAAAACTCACGCTACTCGATGCTGATGCCACACTATTGGCTGATGTAATGTTTTTTAATATCGAAATAGCATTGACTTTTTCAGGGGAACATATTATTCGACAGGAATCATTCTTTACAAGTATGTACAAGTCATTCGACGAAGCATTGCGTTTTGTTTCAGAGAAAGGAATTCTCACGGAATTTCGTGGAAGAATCGAGAAAATTGCCAACGACACCTGGGATCAGCAATGGCCAAACCGAAATGCGTTCGAAGATATTTCTGACATGTATCTTCAGTAAGCCACTCTTATTCCAAACGCCTGATGAGCCGGGCAACACTTAACTGATCGTCAAATGACACATCATCTGATTTGATATATTGCTTCACTAAATCAGATTTTTCAGGAAATATTTTTGCAAGCTGTCTCAGACTAACAAATTTCACCAATTTTCCATCCTTTTTCAGCCAGTAAAAAGTATATGGAATAGTCTCGAAGGTCTCGGGTAATTTCATTTCATAAACCTGATTGCCTGAAAAGAAAGATGAATATGTGCTTGTTGCAGAAGTTTGTGACGATCCCCCATAACCTGATGGTTTGCCGGGATCTTTTAACTTACATTTGTGTTCAACATACAAATCGCATTTTGATCGAAGAACTAATTCAAAAAATTTTCCATTCACAAGGCAGAATTTTCGCGTGCCAATGAAAATCGTATCAACCGCCTCGAGCTGCGCTATGGCAAGTTTTACACCACTTTTATCAAAAATCATTTCCTCAGTAAGTGCATTATAATTGAGTAAAGCTTCTTCTTTTACCCGATTTTTCATCAAAACTACCCCCTTGGTAAATTCCGGAAATAAATAATGCGTTATATTTCGCCCTTGCCCCTGACCATAACTATTCAAGATCAAAAGACTCATTATCAACAAGAAAAAATTACATTTCATTTTTATTCCATTTTTGCCGAAAAGCACATTTAAACTAATTCAACAAATCATAAAATCAAAGTTAGAATAAGTTTGAAATTATTCTTGAATAATATGATTGGGTTTTAAGATTTTTTTTAGTTTTGCACTCACAAAATTGAAATGCCCAGATGGTGAAATTGGTAGACACGCCAGCTTGAGGGGCTGGTGCCGGTTCCGGTGTGCAAGTTCGAGTCTTGTTCTGGGCACTAAAGCGGATGTTTCGTCAAAATTGACAGAACTTCCGCTTTTATTTTGTTCCAAAACCCGCTTCATTCGCGGAATTGCCGAGAAAAATGAGTTTACTCTGGAGGTTCGATATTGGTCAATT
>JAJZSZ010000206.1 GCA_021849365.1 Bacteroidota bacterium
ACCGGAGAAACGGGTGGGAAAATGAAAGCGTTCTGCGACATTCTCATAAATGTTCCGGAAAAGCGCACCGCTTTTGTTCAGGAATTGCATTTACCCGTTTATCACACAATCTGCCTGATGGTTGAAAATCATTTCTTTGGAAATCAGACCTTTTAAGGCCCCATCGGGGCGAAATATTGGTAGCCCCTGCTTTCAAGCTGGGGGAAATAAAAAAAATGAAATTTATAGTGACGTCAGAAACCCCTGATTGAAGAGCATGTTCAATTATCGGCGCAATAGAAGAAATTTTATACAGAACAAACTAACAACTAAACGAATAAAATGACAACGAAAATCCGTTCTTCAGAAAAACGGAAAATTTCCCGCCGGACTTTTTTAAACCGAACAGCTTCAGGAGCAGCATTTATAGCTTTGGCTCCCGTATCAAAACTGATGGCCGGAGACCTGAATCAGGCGACTCCGTGGCCTGCCAATGCTTCCCAGTTCAGGTTTCACATGATCGGACAGGCACACATCGACCCGGTTTGGCTCTGGCCCTGGTCGGAAGGGATTGCCGTGGTGCACAGTACGTTCCGTTCAGCCCTCGACCGCATGAATGAAACTCCGGACTTTTGCTTCACAGCCAGCTCAGCGCAATTTTATTTCTGGGTTGCCGAAAACGATCCGAAAATGCTGGCTGAAATCCGCAAGCGCGTGGACGAAGGCCGCTGGAATGTGGTTGGCGGCTGGTGGGTGGAGCCGGATGTGAATATTCCTTCCGGAGAAGCGATGGTTCGCCAGGGACTTTATGGGCAACTTACCTTGCAGCGATTGGTTGGACGCCGGGCCACGGCGGCTTATAATCCTGATTCATTTGGGCATACCGGCACGCTTCCCCAGATCATTAAACAGCAGGGTATGGAAGACTATGTTTTTATGCGTCCGCAACCTCAGGAAAAAAAGCTTCCGGCTGATTTGTTTTGGTGGGAGGGAGCTGATGGTACCCGCGTGCTGACTTCCCGCATTCCATTAAGCTATAACGATTCCGGACCGGTTCGAAACCGCATTCGGCAGATTCTGGAGAAATTTCCGGATGAACCCATGAAAAGTTTTATGGCCTATTATGGCGCCGGTGATCATGGCGGCGGAGCTACTAAAGAAAATATAAAGTCAATCAACGAACTGAAAACAGAAAAAGGCGCTCCTGCCATTTTTTACAGTACCGTTGACCGCTATTTCAAAGAAATGCGGGCCGACAAAAACCTCAAACTACCGGTTGTTCACGACGACCTTCAGCACCATTCGGTGGGCTGTTACACCGCTGAGTCGGAAATCAAGAAAGGTAACCGGCAATCGGAAGCAGCGCTGGTTGTTGCCGAAAAAATTGCCGGAATAGGAGCCATCGTCTGGGGTGCCAATTACCCCAAAAAGGAATTCACCACAGCCTGGCAGCGTGTTCTGTTCCTGCAGTTCCACGACAGTATGGCTGGAACTTCGTTGTTTGAGCATTCGCAAACAGCCCGCGAAGGATACGGGTTTGCGCTCGACACAGCGCATCAGGCAACCTATCTGGCCGTTCAAAAACTCGAATGGCAAATTGCTGCGGAAGATCCGGATTCTTCCTATTTAGTGGTTTTCAATCCACATGCGTGGGAAGTTCAAGGGAACATTGAATATGATTTTAACTGGGGAACCATGCACAAATCGTCGCGGGTGGATGACGAAAAAGGCAACGCCCTGCCACACCAGTGGACAGCAGGATCGACGGAAGCCGGAAGCCGCAAAAAGCTGGTTGTTCAAATGCCAATCCCAGCCATGGGATATCGACAGATTCGACTGCATGACGCTGAGCCTCCCGAGTTAAAATCGGTTGTAAAAGCTGACGAAAACAGTCTTGAAAATGAATACATCAAAGTAAATATTTCCACTTCAGGCACCATCGGAATTGTTAATAAGGAAACCGGACGACAACTTTTTGTGGGTGGTGAAACCGGCTGCCGTGCGGTGATTATTGACGATAAAAGCGACACGTGGAGCCACGATGTCAAAACCTTTTCAGACGAAATCGGCGCTTTTGGAAATGCCACTGTTAAAGTTCTGGAAAATGGTCCGCTGAGGGCAACCATCCGGACGGTAAGCACCTACGGAGTTTCCACATTGACCATCGACTGGATGCTTTATGCAGGAGCACGAAACGTGGAAGCACGGGTAACGCTCGACTGGCACGAACGGCATAAAATGCTCAAACTCTCGTTCCCGGTTGATCTGGAATCGCCGGTTGCCACCTATGAAACACCTTACGGACACATTGTCAGGGCCAATAATGGCGATGAAGATCCGGGGCAGCGCTGGATTGACCTGAGCGGGAAAAAAGGCGGCAATCCGGTTGGTTTTACGTTGATTAACGATGCCAAATATGGTTACAATGTTCCCGGAAACGACATCCGGATTTCGGTTGCACGTTCGGCTCCGTATGCCCATCACCGGCCCAAAGAACTTGATCCGAATACGGAACATCTGTGGATGGATCAGGGAATTCAAACTTTCCGGATGTTGCTGGTTTCGCATAAAGACACGTGGAAAGAGGCCAATGTCGTCAGGCTTGCCGAAGAATTTGTGGCTCAGCCTGTTGCCATTTATCAGGGCATTCACGGCGGAACGATGCCAAAATCGGGTTCGTTCCTTGCTGTTGATGTGCCGAATGTAATCGTATCAGCAATTAAAGAATCGGAAAATGGTGAAGATACCATCATCCGGTGTGTCGAAACTTCCGGGGCGCAAACCGCGGCAACACTTGATCTGGGCTTTATCCACCGCAAATGGTCGGGCAATTTCAGGCCCTGCGAAATAAAAACGCTCCGTTTGAACCAGAAAAATGGAAATATTAAGGAAGTTAATCTTTTAGAAGAATAACAGTGCTTTAAATCAATAACTTAACTAATAAACACAAACGTGAGCACATCAAAAATTGAAATGCGGAAGATTCTTCCGGTATTCCTGTCCTTCATCGTCATGGGATTTGTCGATATCATTGGAGTAGCCACTGGCTTTGTGAAGCAAGACTTCAAACTGACCGATTTTATTGCTCAGTTTCTGCCCATGATGGTGTTGCTTTGGTTCTTTGTGCTTTCGGTTCCCGCCGGTGTTTTACAGGACAAATACGGCAAGCGGAATATGCTGAATGTGGGTATGGTTATTCAGGCCATTGGCCTGGGATTGCCTTTCATCCATTATTCGTTTGCCATGATGTTTGTTTCCTTTATTCTTCTGGGAATTGGAAATACGGTTATCCAGGTTTCGGCCAATCCGCTTTTGCAGGATGTGACGCCTTCGGAAAAACTGGCCAGTTACATGAGTACTTCGCAATTTGTAAAGGCCATCATTTCGTTTTCTGGACCACTGATTGCCGCGTTCATGGCCAGGAGTTTCGGTAACTGGAAACTGGTATTTGCCGTTTACGGGATCACTTCATTATTAGCTGCATTCTGGCTTTCAATGACACCCATTGTTGAATCGAAACCCGACCGCAAACCGGCCTCTTTCGCTTCCTGTTTTGGCTTGCTCAAAAACCGATTTGTAGCCTTCATGGCTTTGTCAATCTTCCTGATTGTGGGCGCCGAGGTGGCCATTAACACCAACATTGCCAATGTTTTAATTGCCAAATACGGAATCACGCTGGAAACTGCTGTTGTTGGAATCAGCATGTTTTTTGCCGGAGAAACCATTTCCCGGTTTCTGGGCGCTATCATTCTGAACTGGATTAAACCGCGGCTCTTCCTTCTCCTGATTGCTCTCTTATCGCTTGCAGGCATTTTGGGGATCTTCCTGTCACCGGTAAATTCGATCGCTTTCGCTTTCATATTTATTACCGGTTTGGGAATCGGAAACATGTTCCCGATCATCTTTTCGCTTGCGCTGGAAAAAATGCCGGAACGCGCCAACGAGATTTCAGGTTTACTGATTATGGCTGTTTCCGGAGGCGCCGTAATTCCGCTGGTAATGGGATTTGTGAGCACCACATTCGGACCGCTGGTCAGCATTTCGGTTATTGGCGCCTGTATGCTTTACATTCTGTGGGTTTCTTTTTATGTCCGGAAGGGACAATTATCTAATTAATAAAGGAAAATCGCTATGTTTCAGCATAAATTCCTTCCTTTTATCTTGTGTTTTTCGTTTGCGCAAATACTGAATGCACAGATCCGTCCATTGCCAAAGCCATTAAAGTACTCGATACCAACGGCGCCCCGGCTCTGGTGCCGGTGTTTGAAAATGGAGAAAATTCATTTCTGGTCGTCGTCAACAAAGACTTCCTGAACAGCATCAATGTGACCGTTTATGGCGATGAAACAGTGAAAAAAGTGCTGAAAGACGGGAGCATCGTTCCAGCTAATGCCTTTGAAAGTTCGATGGAACTGGATCCGGGCGACGCGGCCATATTTATGTTCCCAACTGAGAAAAAATAGGGACAGAAAACAATTTTAAAAAGAGAAAAGATGAATAAGAAATTTAAAAAATTACCATTTAGATTAATCACGATATTTGCCTTTACTGGCATAATCGGAACCACATTCGCAAAAACAACCCCGGTTGACTATGTTAATCCTTTCGTGGGAACAGATTATCACGGACATACTTTTCCCGATGCTGCGCTTCCGGGCGGACTGGTACAATTGGGGCCTGATACCGATGTTAAAGGTTGGGACTGGTGCTCGGGCTACCATTACAGCGACAGCTCCATCATGGGATTCAGCCATTTGCACCGTAGCGGAATGGGTGCCGGCGACTGGGGCGATATTCTCCTGATGCCAACTACCGGGCCGTTGAAAATTGAACCGGGCAGCAAGGAAAATCCGGGTGAAGGTTACCGGTCGAGGTTTTCTCATCAGGATGAAAAGGCCTTTCCGGGTTATTATGCTGTCAAGCTGAAAGATTACGGAATTGAAGCTGAACTCACTGTTTCAGAGCGTGCCGGATTTCATAAATACACGTTCCCAAAATCAAATGCTTCGCACATTCTGATCGATATGAATCATGGCATTGGCAGCCGTTGTACGGGTGCTGAGATTAAAATTATTAGCGATACCGAAATTGCCGGACATCGTTCCACGATGGGCTTTGTAAAAGGGAAAGATGTGTATTTCTATGCCCGGTTCAGCAAGCCTTTTCATGCATCGGGTACCTGGAATGAAAAGAATATCAAAGCCGGTTCGAAGGAAGATTCCGGAATTCAGTGCGGAGCTTATGTCGATTATGTGACTTCAGAAAATGAAACGATTGAGGTAAAAGTTGGAATTTCGTACACCAGCACGAAGCAGGCCAAACTGAATCTGGACACGGAAATAGCGGACTGGAATTTTAACCGTGTAAAGGGAAATGCCGCAGCAACCTGGAACAATGCGTTGAGCAAAATAGAGGTGCAGATGGACAAAGTGAATGGTGAAACCTATAACAAACAAAAGTTAAACACCTTCTACACAGCTCTGTACCATTCCCTTTTATTTCCGGCTACGTTCAGCGATGTGGATGGAAAATACATGGGATTGGACAATGAGGTTCACACGGCAAAAGGTTTTACCTACCGCAGCGATTTTTCGCTTTGGGATACTTTCCGTGCCGAAATGCCGCTCCTGACTTTGGTGGAACCCGAAAGGAGCAATGATGCCGTCAATACCATGATTGCCCAGTATGAACAGGGAGGCTGGATGCCCACGCCGCAACAGTTTGGAAACAGCTATACCAACGATATGATTGGCGATCACCCTGTCAATGTCATCCTGGATGCCTATCAGAAAGGAATCCGGAATTTCGATGTGGAGAAAGCTTATGAAGCAGTCAGGAAAAATGCCATGGAAACGCCTCCGGCTGACCATCGTTCCAAAGGCCGTGTAGGTTTAAATTACTACCTGAAATATGGATATATACCATACGACCTGCTTAACGGATCGGTATCCAGGACCCTGGAATATGCTTACAACGATTGGTGTGTGGCCCAGTTGGCCAAAGCGCTTGGCAAAACAGCCGATTACGAACTATTTATGAAAAGGGCGGCGAATTACAAAAATGTAATGGATGCTTCCACCGGATTTGCACGCCCGAAAAATGACGATGGCAAATGGCTTTCTCCTTTTGATCCAACGTTTATCGGGAATGGCAAAGACCGTCATTACACCGAAGCCAATGCCTGGCAATACACCTGGTTTGTACCTCAGGATGTTCAGGGGTTGATTGATGTTGAAGGAGGCAGAACCCGCTTTGTTGAAAAACTGGATTCGCTTTTCACCATCAGTTCCGTTATCAAGGAAACAGTTTCGGACGCCACCGGGTTGATCGGACAATATGCACAAGGTAATGAACCGGGGCATCACACGATTTACCTGTACGATTATGCCGGAACTCCGTGGAAAACACAAAATATGGTCAGGAAAGTGATGGATGAATTATACAGCGACGGCCCTGCCGGATTATGCGGAAATGAAGATATGGGGCAGATGTCGGCCTGGTATGTATTAAGCGCCATGGGATTCTATCCGGTTGCACCCGGCCAAAATGTATGGGTTATCGGAAGTCCTGAATTCAGCAAAATAACGCTGCATCTCGATAAATCCTTCAATAAAGCGAAGGAGTTCGTGATCGAAGCCCGAAATAACTCCAAAGAAAACAAATACATCCAGTCGGTCACCCTGAATGGCAAGCCGCTGAACAAGACCTGGTTCGATCAGGGGGTAATTGAAAATGGAGGCATCCTGATTTTCCAGATGGGACCTGAGCCCAATAAAAAATGGGGCAGTGATCCGCAAGATGCGCCGCCATCCATGACCAGGTAATGGTTTGAAAATGTAGAATCTTAAAATAATCCTGAGATGAAGAAGGAACAATTAAAAAAATTACTCGACGACATCAGTTCAGTAAAAATTGCGGTATTGGGCGATTTTTGCCTGGATGCCTACTGGTTTATCGACGAGTCAAAGAGTGAACTGTCGATCGAAACCGGACTGATGACCCGGGCAATCCGCCACCAGAAATATTCGTTGGGAGGTGCCGGAAACGTGACGAATAACCTGGCCGCAATGGGAGTGAAAGATGTCCGCGCATTTGGCGTAATCGGATCTGATCCGTTTGGCAGCGAAATGGTCAATATCATGAACCGCACCGGAATTAATACCTCGAATATCCTGATTCAGGAGGACCAATGGTCAACCCATGTTTATACCAAACCATACATCGCCGATCAGGAACAGAACCGGATCGACTTCGGAAATTTCAATCATTTGGCGAATGAAACCGCCGACCGCCTAATCGAAAAACTTTCGGAAGAAGCCGGCAAAGTGGATGTGATTATCATTAACCAGCAGGTCCCTTCAGGCATTCATACCGAATATTTCAGAAACCGGCTGGTTCAGGCCATTGCAAAGTTTCCGGATAAAATATTTATTACCGACAGCCGGAATTTTAGCGACGTTTTCACCGGTTCGTACCGGAAAATGAACGATCACGAAGCCGTTCATTTGTGTGGAATTCAGAAGGATCCGGAAGAAATTGTGCTTTATTCCGAAGCGCTGGATGCCGCAAAAGAACTTTATAAAAGATATAAAAAACCACTTTTTATTACCCGTGGAAGCAGGGGATCGCTCATTGTTAACGAGGATGGGGTTTCTGAAATTTTCGGCTTGATGATTATTTCGAAAATTGATTCTGTCGGAGCGGGCGACAGCTTTCTGGCTGGAGCGGCATCGACGCTGGCGGCGGGCTATTCGATGAACATTGCGGCAGAAATCGGCTCTTTTGTGGCCGGGGTAACCATTCAGAAATTGTTCCAGACCGGAACCGCTTCGCCCGAAGAAATCCTTCATTTGGGCCAGGATCCCGATTATATTTATGCTCCGGAGCTGGCTGAAGATATCCGTCAGGCCAAATATTTTGGGGATACCGAGATTGAAATCATCAACAAATGGAAGGAAGATCTTCAGATTAAACATGCCATTT
>JAJZSZ010000207.1 GCA_021849365.1 Bacteroidota bacterium
CCGATCTGTCGCCCGAACGTTTGGTGTCATTCGAAATTGGAACACCATCAACAACAATCAAAGGTTGCTGATCGCTGCGGAACGATGAATTACCACGGATTGTGATGCGGGAAGATGCACCTACTGTACCTCCAAACTGGTTAACCTGAACACCTGCAAATTTTCCAGATAAAGAACTGGTAAGGTTCATTTGTCCCCCTTTGGTTACTTCTTCACCTTTTGCTTCCTGAACAGAAAATCCTAATGACTTCTTTTCTCTTGTAATACCTAATGCGGTAACAACAACTTCATCAACAGAAATGCTTTCAGAACTCAATTTAACGTTGAAGTTGGTTTGATTTCCAATAGCAACTTCCATCGTTTTCATCCCCACAAAACTGAAAATAAGGGCTTTTGATTCCTGGGGAGCTTTCAACTTAAAAACACCATTCATGTCAGTGATCGTACCCAAGGTTGTTCCTTTCACTGAAACAGAAACCCCCGGAATGACTTCCCCATCTTCGGCGGAGGTTACTCTTCCTGAAATGTCCTTGGTTTGGGCCATAAGGGCCTGCAAGCCAATTGCAAATAATGCAAGCAATAACGCGATTTTTTTCATAAAGAATTATTTAAAATTAAGAACGTCGACAGAACAATATATCTCTTGATGACAAATATTCCGTACATATACTATCAGTATGCTAATAAATATTGTGAATGTCTTTCTTGATTAGAGATTATGGTCACAATTTATGGAAATGTTAAGCTGTTAGATATGACAAATGTTAACATATCTCATATTTTTACGATAATTTTTAATTAAAACAATGTCTATATGAACATATTCTCATATTTAGCCTGCTTATTTTAATATTTTTCAAGTAGGATCATGTGTGGAAATAAAAAAGCCTCGCAGGAAACTGCGAGGCTTTTTTATTGTTGCTTAATACTATTATAAATACAGAGATTTATATTTCATGTTTTTTGCTGATCTCGCCGCTCATGCGCTTTTCAATCAGTTCGCTGAGGCGTTCGCGCAAAGGCTCGATGCTTACTTTCTGGATGGCTTCGTGGGCAAAGGCGTTCATCAGCATGGTGCGGGCTTCTTTTTCGCCAATTCCGCGTGCACGAAGGAAAAACAAGGCATCTTCGTCAATCTGCCCAACAGTGGCGCCGTGGCTACATTTTACGTCGTCGGCGTCAATAATCAGCTGGGGCTTGGTTTGCATCCGTGCTTTGTCCGACAGTAATACATTGTTATTGCGCTGGAAAGCGTTGGTTTGCTGGGCATCGCGGGCCACGTGAATGCGCCCGGCAAATGCTCCGGTTGATTCGTCGTCGAGAATATTTTTGAAAAGCTGATTGCTGTTGCAATTCGGCTGGTCGTGATTAATCAGTACAAAATTATCGACGTGCTGTTTTTTGTCGGTGAGCGAAACGCCCAGCGCGTTGGCTTCGGCATGGTCGCCGTTCATGGCAATTTTCAGGTTGTTGCGAACCAATCCGGCATGTAAACTGAAAGCGCCGGTATTAATCACCGAATTGCGCTCCTGTTTGATAAACATGGAGTTAATGGCTGTCGATTGATTATTCTGATTCTGGATGGTGTAAACATCAACCAGCGAATCTTCGGCTGCAAACACCTCGGTAACCGAGTTGTACAGGAATGAAGCCGCGGTGAGCGTGTAATCGCATACCAGCACTTTGGCCTGTGCTGCTGCTTCAGCCACAATCAGGTTGCGTTGGGTAGCCATCAAGTTTGCATCAGCACTCAGCAAGTTGATGATCTGGATCGGTTTTTCCAATGCCACACCTTTTGCTACGTGAAGGAAGAACCCATCTTTGGCAAATGCGGTATTCAGCGCCACAAACGGGTCATTCGACAATGCAGCCTGACGGTTCAGGTAATCTTGCACCAGTTCAGGCTTTTCGTTGGCTATCTGCTCCAGACTGCCCAAAACAACTCCCTTGGGAAGCGCGGCCGCCGGATTGTTTCCGCTGTAAAACCAGCCATTCACCAGGAAAACCAGGTGCGTGTCGAGTTGCGGAATGTTTCGTTCAAAAACAACGTTTAGATCGATTACGCCATTTTCGCGCACCAGCTCCTGCTTGTAGCTTTTCTCGAAAGCCGGTTTCAGGTTGGTATATTTGTAATCTTCGGTCTTGAAATCAGGGATTCCTGCCTGGGCAAAACGTTTCAGCGACACCTCGCGCATGCGGTTCAGCAGCGGCGAAGAGCCGGCATTCAGCGTTTCCCTGCTTTGTTCAAACAGCGAAACCAAACGTTCGGCTGGCGATATTTTTTGTGAAATAGTACTCATATTTTCAAGTAAAAAGTGTAAAGGAAAAAGTCAAAAGTGAAAAACGTTCCCGCATCCGACGATGCCGTTAATTTTCACCATTCTTAATCCAGTCGTAGCCTTTTTCTTCCAGTTCGAGGGCCAACTCTTTGCCTCCCGATTTCACGATGCGACCTTTGTACAATACGTGCACAAAATCAGGCACAATGTAGTCGAGCAGACGCTGGTAATGCGTTACCACGATGGTTGCATTTTCAGGAGTTTTCAGGGCATTCACGCCTTCAGCAACAATACGAAGCGCGTCGATGTCGAGACCCGAATCGGTTTCGTCCAGAATGGCCAGTTTCGGTTCGAGCATCGCCATCTGGAAAATTTCGTTCTTCTTCTTTTCTCCGCCTGAAAAACCTTCGTTCACCGAGCGGTTGGTTAATTCGGTGTCGAGGTGAAGCATGTCTTTCTTGGCACGCATCAGTTTCAGGAATTCACCGGCAGTCAAGGGTTCCAGACCTTTAAATTTGCGGTGTTCGTTCACTGCAGTTTTGATGAAATTCACCATCGGCACGCCCGGAATTTCAACCGGATACTGGAAGCTGAGGAACAAGCCGCTGCGCGACCGATCTTCTGGCGATAATTCCAAGAGATCCTGTCCCATATATGTGACTTCGCCGCCAAGTACTTCGTAGTCTTCTTTCCCGGCCAACACATTAGCCAAAGTACTCTTTCCTGAACCGTTTGGGCCCATGATAGCGTGGACTTCGCCGGCTTTCACTTCAAGGTTGATTCCTTTCAGGATTTCTTTGCCCTCAACCGAGGCTCGTAAATTCTTTATTGATAGCATTCTGTATATTGTTTCGCGTTACGGGTTTCGGGTTGCGAGTTTTCGCCGAAACCTCTGTTATTTTTGATTCTTGGTTATTCTATATTGAATATTGGGAATTTCCCAATCAATCCTTCAATCCATCAATTACCCCACGCTGCCTTCCAGACTGATCTGCAGCAATTTTTGCGCTTCAACGGCAAATTCCATCGGGAGCTTATTCAGCACTTCCTTGGCGTATCCGTTTACAATCATTCCGATAGCGTCTTCCGTAGAAATTCCGCGCTGGTTGCAGTAGAAAATCTGGTCTTCACCAATTTTCGAGGTGGTGGCTTCATGTTCAACAACCGACGATTTATTGCCCACCTCGATGTACGGAAAGGTGTGTGCACCGCAGGTTGATCCGAGTAAAAGCGAGTCGCACTGCGAGAAATTTCGGGCGTTGGTGGCCTGTGGCAATACTTTCACCAACCCGCGGTAGGCATTGTCACTCTTTCCGGCCGAAATACCTTTCGAAACGATGGTGCTTTTCGTGTTTTTTCCGATGTGGATCATCTTGGTGCCGGTGTCGGCCTGCTGATGATTGTTGGTCAGAGCCACCGAGTTGAATTCGCCCACCGAGTTGTCGCCCATCAGCACACAGCTTGGGTATTTCCAGGTGATGGCCGAACCGGTTTCCACCTGAGTCCAGCTAATTTTCGACGATTCGCCGCGGCAGATGCCACGTTTGGTTACGAAGTTGTAAATTCCACCCTTGCCTTCCTTGTCGCCCGGATACCAGTTTTGTACGGTCGAATATTTCACTTCGGCACGATCCATCGCAATGATTTCAACCACTGCAGCGTGCAACTGGTTTTCGTCGCGCATGGGGGCAGTACAACCTTCGAGGTAGCTCACGTAGCTGTCGTCGTCGGCAATGATCAAAGTACGCTCAAACTGTCCGGTACCGGCAGTATTGATGCGGAAATAAGTCGAAAGTTCCATTGGACAGCGAACTCCTTTCGGGATGTAGCAGAACGATCCGTCGGAGAAAACCGCCGAATTCAGTGCCGCAAAGAAATTATCGGTGGTTGGCACTGCCATTCCGAGGTATTTTTTAATCAATTCAGGATGCTCAATTAGAGCTTCGCTGAACGAGCAGAAAATGATGCCCTTTTCAGCCAAAACGGTTTTGAAAGTGGTAGTTACTGAAACGCTGTCCATGACCACATCCACCGCCACACCGGCTAAATGCTTTTGTTCTTCCACCGGAATGCCCAGTTTTTTGAAAGTTTCCAATAATTCAGGGTCAACTTCATCCAAACTCTTGTATTTTGGGCTGGTGCGTGGTGCGGCGTAGTAAATGGTCTCCTGAAAATCGATCGGCGGAATGCGCAGGTAGGCCCATTCCGGAGATTTCATTTTCAGCCATTCGCGATAGGCTTTCAGGCGGAACTCGAGCATGAATTCGGGTTCGTTCTTTTTAGCCGAAATCAAACGGATGATGTCTTCATTCAGCCCTTTCGGGATGACATCCGTGTCGATATCGGTTACAAAGCCGTATTCGTATTCTTTTGACGTTATGTCGTTTAATAATTTATCCTGATTTTCCATCTTTTGCTGTTTTCTGTCATTCTGAACGCATCAAAATAACAATCTATCTCTCACTCGGTTTAAAATGAATTGCAAAGATAAGGAAGTAAAGCTATTTTTGCCGAATGTTTAGAGGTAATAAATACCTTTAAGTCTTAATTTTTAACATGGAAGGAACAAAAAAACATACGCAGCTTGCCGATTTGGGCGAGTTTGGATTAATCAACCGTCTGACTGAAAAAATTCAGTTGAAAAATGAAAGCTCCGTGAAAGGCGTTGGTGACGATGCGGCTGTATTGAGCTATCCCGACAAAAAAATTGTGATCACCACTGATTTGCTGACAGAAGGCATTCATTTCAACCTGATGTATGTTCCGCTGAAGCATTTGGGCTACAAGGCGGTGGTAGTGAACCTTTCCGACGTTTTTGCCATGAATGCCCAACCGAAGCAAATTACAGTTTCGATTGCCATCTCAGCAAAATTTTCTCTGGAAGCCATTGAAGAATTGTACTCGGGAATTCATTTGGCCTGCGAAAAATATGGTGTTGACCTGATTGGCGGCGACACGACTACTTCGCTCACCGGGTTAACCATTAGCATTACGGCCATTGGCGAAGCTGCCGAAGAAGAACTGACTTACCGCAGTGGTGCACAGGTGAACGATTTACTTTGCGTATCGGGAGATTTGGGCGGCGCGTACATGGGATTGCAATTGCTCGAGCGCGAGAACGAAGTATTTAAGGTGAACCCAAAAGCACAACCGCAATTCGACGGGTACAACTATATTTTGGAACGCCAGCTCAAACCCGAAGCGCGTGGCGATATTGTCAGTCTGCTGAAGACGCTTGGAATTAAGCCAACTTCGATGATTGATATTTCCGACGGACTTTCTTCTGAAATTCTACACCTGTGCAAAAACTCTAAGGTAGGCTGCAACCTGTACGAAGAAAAAGTTCCACTCGATCAGCAGACCAAACGCATGGCCGAAGAGCTGAACATCAATCCGCTGGTGGCAGCTCTCAATGGCGGTGAAGATTACGAACTGTTGTTTACCGTTCCGATTGACAAATACGATGTAGTGAAGAAGGAATTCGACTTTACGGTGATTGGCCACATCACTCCTGAAAGCGAAGGTGCCAACCTGGTTACTACCGGGGGCTCAGTGATTCCGTTGCAGGCGCAGGGCTGGAATCCGCTGAAATAATTGCTGGAAATAAGATATAAAATAACAGAGGCGCCTGATTGGCGCCTCCCTCTGCTATTTTTTTGTCGTCAGACGGTCTGACGACAAAATCAATATTTATAAACTATGCTCTTGCTTTAGGCGCTTTCAGGAATCGAACCATTACGGTGGCAATTACCAGGAATACTCCGGCAACAATATATCCGTAACTGTATGAGCCGGTTTTGTCGGCAACCATTCCGCCCAAAATCGGTCCAACAACTCCGGCAATTCCCCATCCGGTGAAAATCATTCCGTAGTTCACTCCCAGATTTTTCATTCCAAAGAATTCGGCAGTTGTGGTTGGGAACAGCGAGAATACGGCACCATAAGCAATACCGGCTACGGCCGAACCAATCATTAATACCGGCACAGAGGTGAAGAAGGTAAACAGGAACATATTGATGGCCTGAACAAAGAAAACCAGCATCATGGCGTGAATACGGCCCAATTTGTCAGATAAAAATCCGGCAAATACACGGCCCAGTGCGTTAAAGATGGCCAAAACAGGCACCAGAATAACTGCTGCTGTTTTCCAGTCGGCCTGAACGGCTGCAATACTTGGTAAATGCGCGATCAGCATCAACCCTGCCGTTGCCGACAGCAGATACATCACCCACAACAAGTAAAACTGCGGTGTTTTAAGGGCTTCCTGCCAGGTATAGTCGTTTCCTTTTGTAGCTGCTTGCGGTTTATTTTCAGCAGGTTTTGCAACGACCGGTTCAGCAGGATTTGAAAGGAAGAAGGATAAAACGGTAACCACAGCAATTGCAAAAACACCAAGGATGATGAACGTGTTGCTAATGCCATATTTGCCTAACAGATATGAGGTAATCGGGGTCATATAGGCTGGCGACAAACCCACACCTGAAACAACTATACCGGTAATCAATCCTTTTTTCGACGAGTCGAACCATTTCATGGCGCAAGGCGTGGCGGCCGAATATCCCAGCCCGATACCAATAGCGCCAACCACTCCAAACGTGAGTACCATGGTGGTTAAATCTTTGGCAAAACCCGAAAGGATTAACCCGCCGCCGAGCATAATTCCACCGAAAATGGTTACCAATCGTGGTCCGAATTTATCTTGCGCCCTTCCGGCGAAAATCATGGTAAAAGCAAAAACGGCTGCTGAAACAGTAAAAGGGAGAGCAGCGTCGGTGTTGGTCCAATGCCAGTCGGTGACCAGCGCTTTTTTAATGACGCCCCAGGAATAGAGTGCTCCCATGATCAGGTTTATGCCCAATGCGGCAAAGGTGATGATCCACCCGCGGTTGTTAGTCGTTTTGTTCATTTGAGTTAAGAGATTTTTGGGTTCTTAAAATAATGTATAATTATCCGGATTTGCTAATAATCGCTTTTGAAAAATTTAATTTGAAATGAAAACTGCCTTGTTGATTCTTAATTGAAAGGAAAATAAGGAACTTGCTTAAATAAATATATTATTGCCGAAATGGGAGAGCCCTGGATTTTTTCACTGATTCCCTTTAATGTGATAAAAAACATATGAATCAAAGCCTGTATTACCCCATTTATTACCCCTCATTTTATACGTCGAACCCTTTCTTTGCCGTAACTTAATAAGTTCAAAAACCGATCTTACTAAATCATTCCATATGACAGAAAAAATGAACAATCGCCGCGATTTTCTAAAGAAATCGCTGGTTGCTGCCGCCGGGATTACGATTATCCCCAGGCATGTCTTGGGCGGAAACGGATTTCTTGCGCCAAGCGATCAGTTGACAAAGGCTATTATTGGAGTTGGTTCAATGGGGCAGGGGCACATCGTTTACGAAGGCACCCGCCTGTTAGCCATTTGCGATGCTGACAAAAGCCATTTGCAAAGTACACTGAACAAAGTCGGATCTTCAGTAAAAGGTTATTCCGACTTCCGCGAGTTGTTGCTTCGTCCTGATATCGACATTGTGCATATTGCCACGCCACCTCACTGGCACGGAATTATGTCGGTAATGGCAGCCGAAGCCGGGAAAGACGTTTGGTGCGAAAAACCAATGACCCGCACCATTGGCGAAGGCAAACGCGTTGTGGAAGCCATT
>JAJZSZ010000208.1 GCA_021849365.1 Bacteroidota bacterium
TATTCGATCGTATCTGGCGCGGGACAAAAAAATACCTGCAACACCAGTCCGGTCCTCGCGAAGCTTATTTTGCCTGGAGTATCAATCCGGCAACCATGAAGAAAAATTCGGAAGGATCTGCTTCCGATGGCGAACTGTATTACGTTACCAGTTTGCTTTTTGCGTCGAACCGCTGGGGAAACGAAACCGGCATAAATTACTATGCCGAAGCACGCAGAATTTTGGATGCCATGTGGAAAAAAGATGGAACTGGGAATATTTTCAACCTGATTAATACCGAACACAAACAAATATCATTCGTTCCTGAAGGAAAAGGCTACGAATGGACTGATCCTTCATATCATTTACCTGCGTTCTATGAAATTTGGGCTGAATATGCCAAAGACGGACATGAACAGTTTTACCGCGATTGTGCCGACACATCGCGTGTTTTCTTGCACCGTGCTTGTCACCCGAAAACTGGTTTAACAACCGACTACACCGATTTCGCTGGAAAACCATTTTCGACACCTTGGATGCCTGCTGCTTTTCGATACGACTCGTGGCGAGTACCAATGAACATTGCCATGGACTATGCCTGGTTTGGCAAAGACAAAAGCTGGCAGGAAAACTTTGCGGGGCTATTGCAGGGCTTTCTAAAATCGCAGGGAATGGAAACTTTTGTTGATCAGTACAACCCGGATGGTACCAAACCCGATTTTATTCTGCAAGCCGGGGGATTCCAAAAACTTCGGCACTCCTTGGGGTTTGTGGCAACATCAGCCTCACTCTCATTAATGAATCAGGGTAAAAATATGGACTTTGTAAATGCCTTATGGAATGCAAAACTTGAACCTTATGCTGATGGATATTTCGATCCGTATTACGATGGTTTGCTGTATTTATTCAGCCTGATGCATTTAAGCGGAAAGTATCAGATTATCACGCCAAAATAATACTGTTATTTTCTGAATTTCATATTGTTATTTGGACATTAAGTTGCCCAAAATGAGGGTTTTATATCTAATCTTAGAAATCAAATAGCCAAAATTAAAAGATCTGCCTTTTGCTCCAGACGTATTTTTGTTTGGATAATCTGGAAAAAAGATGTGCCTGATCACTATTTCAATTTTGAAACGAACTTTACCAAAATGAAACAAAAAATATTACTAATTCCTGTTTTTGTACTGCTGTGTTTAATGGGTTTGGCCCAAAATGATCTCAAGTATCCAACTCCCGGATTCGATATCGTTCAAACCAATATACAGCATGGTAAAATTGATACAATTACCTACAAATCGAAAACCGTCGGTACCGACCGGCGAGCATTGATATACACATCACCCGGCTATTCGAAGGATAAGAAATACCCGGTTTTATACTTGTTGCACGGTATTGGTGGCGATGAAAAGGAGTGGTTTAAAAATGGCCATCCTGAAGTGATTTTGGATAATCTGTATGCCGAAAATAAACTGGAACCCATGATTGTGGTTCTGCCCAATGGTCGTGCGATGAAAGACGACCGGGCGGTTGGAAATATCATGACACCCGACAAGGTTCAGGCTTTTGCCACTTTCGAAAAAGATTTGATTGCCGACCTGATTCCTTACATCGAGAAGAATTTTTCGGTACTCAAAGACCGCGAACACCGCGCCATTGCCGGTTTGTCGATGGGAGGGGGGCAGTCGCTGAATTTCGGATTAGGCAATCTTGATAAATTTGCCTGGGTTGGTGGATTTTCTTCGGCACCAAACACCAAGACCCCGGAGGAATTGGTTCCTTATCCTGCAAAGGCAAAAGAGTTGCTAAAACTGCTCTGGATTTCGTGTGGCGATAAAGACGGACTGATCTCGTTCAGCCGACGTACTCACGACTACCTGAAGGTAAACAATGTTCCGCATATTTATTTTGTCGATCATGGTTACCACGATTTTCAGGTATGGAAAAACAGCCTGTTCATGTTTTCACAACTTCTTTTTAAACCGGTTGATACAACCAAATTTGCTGAAATAAGCAATACCGGTCGCTCTGCCGAAACCAATGTTCGCTCAGCAAAATATCCGCAACTATTGCCTGATGGCCGCGCCTTTTTCAGCATAAAAGCTCCTGAAGCGCAAAAAGTGCAGCTTGATTTGGGTAAAAAATACGATATGGTGAAAAATATTGATGGCGTTTGGGAAGTAACAACAGATTCGCTGACGGAAGGTTTTCATTATTACTCGCTGATTATTGACGGAGTTGCCGTTGCTGACCCAGCCAGCGAATCGTTTTACGGAATGAGCCGAATGGCCAGTGGTTTCGAGGTTCCGTTTAAAGGCGACGATTATTATACCATCAAAAATGTTCCGCATGGCGATATACGCATCAAGCGCTATTATTCTGAGGTTTTGAATACCTGGCGCACCTTTTACATGTACACGCCTCCGGGGTATGACCAAAATTCAACCGAAAAATACCCGGTGCTTTATATTTTGCATGGTGGTGGCGAAGATCAGCGGGGCTGGGCCACACAAGGTAAAACCGATGTGATTCTGGATAACCTGATTGCTCAGAAAAAATCCGTTCCGATGATTGTCGTTATGGTCGATGGAAATATGCCTTCCAGAGGTTTTGGAGAAGAGGCCCTGAATTTGTTCGAAAAAGAGCTGAAAGATTGCGTCATTCCGTTTGTCGAAAAAAACTTCAGGGTAAAAAATGATGCCGGTAATCGTGCTTTGGCTGGTTTATCGATGGGCGGCCTGCAAACGCTTCACGCCGGGGTTAAAAATACCGAAATGTTTGCTTACCTCGGTGTATTCAGTTCGGGCTGGTGGGCCAATCAGCCAACACTTTCAGGTCCGGAATACGAATTCATGAAAACCAATTCAGAAAAGATTAACAGCAATTTGAAGCAGTTCTGGATTTCGCAGGGAGGCAGGGAAGATATTGCCTGGCCTAATTGCCAGATAATGCTGGCAAAGTTCGACGAGATGAAAATCAACTACAAATACAGCGAATATCCCGGAGGTCATAGCTGGCCGGTATGGAGGAACAACCTTTTCAATTTTGCCCAACTGCTATTTAAATAGACGAATTCGAACCGTGCTTTTTTTAAGCCTCCCCCGATGCCTGAGTTTATCGAAGGCGGGGGAGGTTTGGAGGGGGCTCAAAATATAAACGATGAAACACCTAACCAAAACATTAGTAGTCCTTGTTCTGATGACTTGCGCATTTGGAGTCAATGCTCAGAGCAAGCAAACACAAACCACCATTTGTAACCCTATAAACCTGAGTTACCGGTTTTGCCTCGATGGTACTATTCCGCGCCGCGAAGCCGCCGATCCTACCATGGTCGTTTACAAGGGTGAATACTACCTGTTCGCTTCTCGTTCAGGAGGATATTTCCATTCAACCGATTTAATCAGTTGGGATTTAATTACCACAAACGATCTTCCTCTTGAAGATTACGCCCCAACTGCAGTTGTAATGAATGACACTTTGTATTTCATGGCATCTGCTTCGCCTACGGTTAAAATATTTAAAACAGCCGATCCAAAATCAGGGAAATGGAAATTGGCCAACTCGGCGTTCCCCATTGGAATGATTGACCCTGATTTGTTTCTCGATGATGACGGTCGTTTGTATTTCTATTATGGCTGTTCCAATGTAAATCCGATTCAGGTGGTTGAACTGGATACCAAAACGCTTAATCCGATTGGAAAGCCGGTTGCAGTGATCAATAGCGATAAGAAAAATTACGGATGGGAGCGGTCTGGCGATTACAACGAAGTTGGTAACGATCCTTGGATTGAAGGAGCCTGGATGACCAAACATAACGGCAAATACTATCTGCAATATGCTGGCCCGGGCACTGAATACAAAAGTTACAGCGATGCCGTTTATGTTGCCGACAAGCCCCTTGGACCATTCAAACTGGCCGGGCATAACCCAATTTCATATAAACCTGAAGGATTTATTGCAAGCGCTGGCCATAGCAGCACTTTTCAGGATAAATACGGCAATTACTGGCATATTTCGTCCATGACTATTTCAGTAAAACACATGTTTGAACGTCGCCTCGGATTGTTTCCAACGTTCTTCGATAAAGATGGAACAATGTATGTTTATACAGGTTTTGGCGATTTGCCGTTTAAAATGCCAACAAAGAAAATTTCTGGTCCAGAAGAGTTATTCTCAAGCTGGATGTTGCTTTCGTACAATAAACCGGTTGAAGTTTCTTCTGAATTGGCCGATCATCCGAAGAAATATGCCGCCAATGAAGATATTCGCACTTATTGGAGTGCAAAAACCGGCGACAAAGGCGAATGGGTCAGCATGGATCTGGAAAAAGAATCAACCATCAATGCCATTCAAATAAACTACGCCGAAAACGATGCCACCCTGAAAGGACGTGTTCCGGGTATTTATTATCAATATCTGCTGGAATATTCATCGGACAATAAAACATGGAAAACTTTGGCCGATAAAACCCAAAGTAAAACCGATGTTCCGCACGACTATATCGAATTGAAAACACCAATCAAAGCCCGTTATATTAAACTCACCAATTACAAAGTGCCAAGCGGAACATTTGCCATTGCAGGCTTGCGTGTTTTTGGTAATGGTGGAGGAAAAGTTCCAGCCGAAGCTAAAGAGCTGAAATTGGCCCGTCAGGAAAACGATCGTTGCATCGTCAATTTAAACTGGACAAAGGTTCCCGGAGCCGCTGGTTATAATATTAGGTATGGAACTCAAAAAGATAAATTGTATCACAACTATCAGGTACTTGGTACCGAATCTTTGACGATCAGAAGTTTGAATAGTTCACAGAAGTATTATTTCACGATTGATGCTTTCAACGAAAATGGTATTACCAAAGGCACGAGCATTATTGAACTAAACTAAGCTTAACCATGAAAAAAAGAATACTACTAGCAGCATATTTGCTACTTTCATTCGGACTTTGGGCACAGCAATATCCTTATCAAAACCCCAAATTGAGTTCCGAAGAACGGGCAAAAGATTTAGTATCGCGCCTGACTTTGGAAGAAAAAGCCATCCTGATGTGTGACATTTCAGATGCCATTCCGCGCCTGGGTATTAAGAAATTCAATTGGTGGAGCGAAGCACTGCATGGTTTGGCCAACAACGGAAATGTCACCGTTTTTCCTGAACCTGTTGGAATGGCTGCCTCGTTCGACGATGCGCTGCTTTACCGAATTTTCGATGCGGTGTCGGACGAAACCCGCGCCAAATATAACGAAGCCTGCCAGAAAGGTCAGGAAAACAAGCGGTTTTTGAGCCTGTCGGTTTGGACGCCCAATGTCAATATTTTTCGCGATCCACGCTGGGGTAGGGGACAGGAAACCTACGGCGAAGATCCGTACCTGACTTCGCGCATGGGTGTGCAGGTCGTGAAAGGTTTGCAAGGTCCGGCCGATGCCAAATACCGGAAATTGCTGGCCTGTGCCAAACATTACGCGGTGCATTCAGGACCGGAATGGAGCCGCCACCAGCTCAACCTGAATAATGTTGATCCGCGCGATTTGAATGAAACGTATCTTCCGGCTTTTAAATCGCTGGTTCAGGATGCCGATGTTCGCGAAGTGATGTGCGCCTACCAGCGTTTGGACGACGAACCTTGCTGTGGCAATTCGCAACTTTTGCAGCGGATTCTTCGCGACGAATGGGGTTTCAAATATCTGGTCGTTTCCGATTGCGGGGCGATTGGCGATTTTTATACCAGCCACAAAGTTTCGTCGGACGCGGTTCATGCGGCTTCGAAGGGCGTTTGGGCGGGAACTGATGTGGAATGTCAATGGATTAACCACAATTACAAGAAATTACCCGAAGCCGTTGAAAAAGGTTTGATTACCGAAGCTGAAATCGACCGTCACGTGTTGCGTGTGTTGGAGGGCCGCTTCGAATTGGGTGAAATGGACGACGACGCCATTGTTCCCTACGCTCAAATTCCGATTTCAGTGGTGAACAACGACGAACATCGGAAACTGGCGCTGGATATGGCACGTGAATCGATTACGCTGCTTCAGAATAAAAACAATGTTTTGCCTCTGAAGAAATCGGGCAAAATTGCGGTTGTTGGCCCAAATGCCGATAATAAACCCATGCTTTGGGGAAACTACAATGGAACGCCATTCAGTACCATCACTATTCTTGATGGCATAACTTCCAAACTTTCGGCTAAAAACGTAATCTACGATAAAGGTTGCGATCTGGTTGAGGATAAAGTAACCCAAAGCTATTTCGCGAATTGCACGGTGGATGGGCAAAAGGGATTCAAAGCCACCTACTGGAATACTCCCGATTTTACCGGAAATGTGGTTGCCACAACACAAATTACTGACCCTATCAAACTAACCACTGCTGGCCAACATGAGTTTGCTTCAGGAGTAAAGCTGGAAGGTTTTTCGGCAAAATACGAAACCGAATTCGAAGCGCCGAAAACCGAAGAAATTGTGTTTAAATGCGGAGCTGCCGGATACTTTGAACTTTTTGTAAATGGTGAGTCGGTGCGGAAATTTAATAACTGGAGAGTGCTGATTTCCAGGATTCCTTATAAAGTTGAGGCTGGTAAAAAGTACAAATTCGAAATGCGTTTTGCACAACTGAACAACTGGGAAGCTAACATCGAATTCAATTTTGGCAAGGAAGTGAATGTGGACTATACCGATTTGCTCAGCAAGTTGAAAGGCACCGATGTGGTTGTGTTTGCGGGCGGGCTTTCAACTGTACTTGAAGGCGAAGAAATGCCGGTTAATTATCCCGGATTTAAGGGTGGCGACCGCACGGATATTGAACTTCCTGCCGTTCAGCGCAACTGTCTGAAAGCTTTGAAACAAGCTGGCAAGAAGGTGATTTTTGTGAATTGTTCCGGCTCGGCTATTGCTCTTACTCCTGAAACCGAAACCTGCGACGCCATTCTGCAGGCCTGGTATCCCGGCGAATCGGGCGGTTTGGCGGTTGCCGATGTGCTTTTCGGCGATTACAATCCTTCAGGAAAATTACCCATCACTTTCTATAAAAACTCTGACCAACTGAAAGATTTTGAAGACTACTCGATGAAAGGCCGTACGTACCGCTTTATGAACGATGCGCTTTTCCCATTCGGTTATGGACTGAGCTACACCACTTTCAAAATTGGAGATGCCAATCCATGCAAAACTGAAATCAGGAATAACGAAACGGTTGAACTGACTATCCCGGTTTCAAATACCGGCAAGCGCGACGGAACTGAAATTCTTCAGGTGTATGTCAAAAAAGTGAACGATACCGATGGCCCAAGCAAAACCATGCGCGGCTTTAAACGTGTGGATGTAAAGGCTGGTAAAACCACTCCGGTTACCGTCGAACTGTCTTCGTCCTCATTCGAATTCTACGATCGCAGCCAGCACAAAATGGCTGTAACTCCGGGCGAATACGAAGTGTTTTACGGAACCAGCTCGGATGCAAAAGATTTAAAATCGCTAAAAATTAAACTGTTATAGAAAATATTTAGGCTATGAACATCAAAAAACAGATTTCAATATTACTTTTTATTGCATGCATGGGCATTAGTCAGTTTGCAAAAGCTGATTACCCAATTGTTTCTCACCGCCATTTGGCCGACCCTGGTTCATTGGTTTATAAGGGAAGGGTTTACCTCTATTGCTCCAACGACGATGAGAATCCCGGCGACGATAAGTCGGGTTATCAAATGAAGTCGATTGTTTGCGTGTCGAGCAGCGATTTAAAAAACTGGACTGACCACGGTATTGTGTTCGCGGTTCCGAAGAATTGCTCCTGGGCATCTTTTAGTTGGGCGCCATCTCCCGTTGAGCGCGACGGGAAGTTTTTCCTTTATTTTGGCAACAGCGGAAACGGAATTGGCGTTGCTGTTGCCGATAATCCACTGGGACCGTTTGTCGATCCACTTGGAAAACCTCTGGTTGAAACCAGCACTCCGGGCGTTATG
>JAJZSZ010000209.1 GCA_021849365.1 Bacteroidota bacterium
ACAGCCATTTGATCTGAAGTGCGATGAAGGTCCGCTATGTCATTTGCCACTTTCAGCAGGGTAGGATTGGAAACAATAATCATTTCAGGTAATTCGGCAGCGTGTAAATTCTGATTGGCAACCGTACCAACCAATTCGGCAGAGGGGATTGTTCCACCGGGGTTAAAAGCCACATATTCGCGGGTCAGTCCCGAGTTGGATTTAAATTTTAATTGACCTTCGGTAAAGGTTGCCGGTACTTCAAAAGTATTCGCATAGTCAGTCACATCAAAAATACGTGTCGATGACACGGCATTGTCCAAAACAAATTCCGAAATAGAAATCTGTCCGTCAACTCCTCTACCTCTAAATGAATATACATCGGCATTCATGCTCAAAAGGCTCTGATAATTCACCGAAATATAATCGAGCCAGGCCTCAGAGGAACTATTATTACCCTGATAAGTCAGTTTTAGTTGAATGTTTTTGGATGGCAAGTTCTCATTATATTTGCCAATTCCATCCATTGCAAACCAACTGGTTGGATCGCTGGGATATACAGGCTGAAATGAAAAGCTGTTAAGTGGTTTTCCATTCATTGCCACAGCCATAGTGCTTGTTCCTGAAGATCTTGCTACGGCGGAAACAAGAAAACTTGCCGGTTGGTTAAAATCCGGATTTTCAAGTGTGAAATTCAGAGTTTGAGAACTGCCAGAATTAAATCGTTCACCAAACCATCGGCTTCCGGATGACATCAGGTTTACTGATTCCTTCTCGGAATATTCATATTTAAGAAATGATGTCACCTTTCTCCCGGCAGCATCGGTCAGTGCTGCTGCCTTATCAATAGTCCGTGCATTTCCCTGGTCACTAAGAAAGAAGTAAGTTTCGGTTGAATAATAATTTTGCTGGTGGAAAAACATCCCAGTTTCAAGGTTTTGACTAAACGATACATTCCCCGTGGAATAAAAGAACAGGCAATCTTTGCCCGCGCTGTCTTTTCCCTTCCAGACTGGGTAAGTAGGCAAATCATCAAAGCTTAGATCATCGTTCATAAAAGGAAGCATGTAACCGCCGGTTCCGTATAAAACAACCTGATCAGGATTAGCGAAACCCCATTGTTTGATCTGGTCGAAGGTTACTTTATAAATTCCACGATCCTTTGTCTTTATTTTCACCCATTTGCCTGAACCAAGTACCGAGGTTGCTTTCCATGGATATACTATATCCGCTGACTTTAGCTTGTTCAGGTTCTCTGTAATAGAAATAGTAAAACTGACAAGTTTTTCAACCTGATTATTTTTTCTGATAAATGGAGAGACAGTCAACCGAAGGAATGATTCTCCGGCAGAAAACCCAATGTCTGATTTGTAAGTTAGTTCTTCATTCTGAATAGTTTCCAATGCCAGAATAGAATCGCTTATTGGTTCAAAAATCGCATCCCGAATTACAACATCAGCGGATGCAACATTCAGTTCAAAACTTTCGAACCAGTAGGGAAGGCCGGTTCGATCAATAGAAATACTACCCTCAAAATTAAGCATATCTGTTCCATTCGATTCAGTTTTGATGGAATCATGTTTATTTGACCATATTATTTTACGATGAAAATCACTGGCTACAGAGGTTGCAGCTAAAAAAAGCAAATAACTAAAGAGTATAATTCTTGACATTCAATAAATATTTTTAGAATACAACTTTCCGTTTGTTGAACCCTAATGTTAAGCGCCAGACTAACGAAACTTATATTTCATCGTAATAAATTAGGCAATCTCTTGTTCAGAATTGATTAATCCTGAATCCAGATATCCGATTTCACCGCAGAATTGATTGATTTTGAGAAGCACAGACTAAACCGGGAACGGGCATCAGTTAAAGTTAAACCCCATTTTATAAACGGAGTCTTTCCCAGATAATTCTGAAAATATTCTTTAAAAAATTCTTCTTCCTCTGTCAGTTGACAAAAGAAGAAGAATTAAGATTTGAAATTCGCGTCGATGAGACTATGAACTGATCCCGGTTTACCGGTGTTCGTATTTCATTGGTTTCATCGGAGCTTTAAGTACTGCACGGTCATATTTACAACATGCTGGAAGTCCTTTATAGGCTTCATCTGTTGCTTTCACAGCTTCAGTGTCATGTCCTACCTTGGCAATTGCTTCCTGTACATTTTGCAAATTGGTTTTGGCATCATCGAGTGTTACTTCGATTTCTTTGGTTTCCTTGTTCCAGTCCGCTTTTGAAACTCCTTCTAAAGATAAGGCAGCCATTTCAATGCGTTTTTCACACATTTCACATTTCCCATTTACGAGGAATTTTTCTGATTTGCTTTTTGCAAATCCTGATAATGTTCCCAACAGGATCACCACCACTACACTTAAAACTTTTGTTTTCATACGATTTAAATTAAAGATTAAACTACTCATTATTTATTGTTACAACACGCTCCTGAATTCTCAACCTTTCCGGAAGTATTTGCCGTAACTCCATGAAAATTACTTTTCCTGTTCCCATCCCGTTTGTACTGGCAACACGTCGGAAGTGCATTGTAGCCTGATTCGCCGGCGCTGAACATTTCGGTATCATGACCGGCCATGGCAATTGATGTTTGTATCTTTTGCGTGGTTGTTTTTTTGTCATTGTAACTAACAGCCAAGCTTTTGTCAGATTTATTCCATTGGGCCGAGGCTACGCCATCCAACGATTTGACCGCCGATTCAATTCGATTTTTGCACATATCACATTGTCCGTTTACCTTAATTTTTTCAGACTTATTTGCCGCTTGAATCGTAAACCCAATAAACAAGAGGATTGCGATTGTGCTAATTGATTTAGTTTTCATTTTCAGGTTAAATTTGTATTATTTTAAATGATTAAAATTTTCTTCAGATTCAAAATAGCTCACTTTTCCATTTGATCCTTTTTGAAGGACGATGAAGGCCTTCGTTTTCTTTATCCTGTGGTGCGTGAATTTGTCCTCACCATATTGAGAGTCCCGATAGTTTTGTTTCAGTTTATCTGCACATCCCTGGCAGCATACATAATAGGTTTCGCCATCAATCACAACAGGAATAGAAGTGCCAACATTAAGTTTGTTCCAATACATGCATATTTGTTGACCTTTGATTTCTTTGTTTTCGAATTTTGCCAACAACAAATTTTTACGAATATCATATCCGTAATAGTTATTGAACGCCACCCAGGAAACAATGCCGAAGAAGAGTATCCCACTGAAAAGGAAAATCCGATCAATCAACCGATCTGTTTTGAGCCTGCGTTTCTGCGCTTCAGTTAATTTTTTCATTTGAGCCTCCCAAAATATTTTATAAGCTATCTTTCAACGTATTTAAATAATTGATAAGCACTTTTTTGCTTTCTTGAGATAAACGGGCTTCGTGATGAATAAAAGTATAGGATGATAGCGGCATTTCGTCTTTCTCGACTTGGGATACCATCGAACTCAATTTGCTTTTTTGTTTCCTTACAGAATAGGAACCAAACTCGCTGAAATTTAATTCGGCCTTTCCTTTATTGATGTGATTCTGTAAAAACCAACCAACGGGCTGAACTCTGCTGTACCAAGGATATTCGGTATTGTTGCTGTGGCAGTTATAGCAAGAAGTACGCAGGATATGCCCGATATTTTCAGGAACCCCATTTGTTGCGATAAAGTCAGAAAGGGAAACTGCCTTGTCCAGATTTGTTCTGGAGGGTATAAACTGAATACCTACAAGAACTACCAACAGCACCAAACCTATAAGTTTAAGCCGTTTCATTTAACTTCAATTTTAACAAGCACTCTGCCACATTTCATCTTTTCATCACCGAAAAAAGGATTTTTAACCTTGTCGGACGCGCTTAACCACTTGCCTCCTTTGTTGTTATTGTACATGGAGCAAAATAGCTGGTATAAAGTGCGGTCTGCCCCGGTAATAAGAATCAGGTCTTTGAGGTCTCCCCCTAACAGTTCAAAATGTTCCCTTTGATGGTCAATTTTATCGGCATTTTCCGAAATATGCTCTGCATTTTCTTTAGCGTCGTCCAATATATCCTTCAATTCTTTTTGTTTGGGCGCTGGTTGGCCCGAAAGGTCAAATTTTCCAAGGGCATCAAATAACATTTTGCCCGAACTGGCTGCTTTTTTGCCGTTATCATCCACCAAAGCATCTTTCAGGGCCAGGTAATTGTCCAGGATAGAAGTTACAGACATTGAGTGTTTAACCGTGATTGAAGGTATAACACGTGGTTCCTCTTTCATTTTTGGAGTCATACTGGAATGGCTGTTTCCGGAGTTTCCCATACTTGAATGGTCGTGTTGGGCGCTTGCTCCCCAGCTTACTAAAGCCAGGAAAAGCAAAATCATTGTTGTTTTCATTGTTTTACATTTTTAAGAATTAAACTTTGATGTTAAAGTTAAATCGGATATCGATACCTGAATTTCATGGACATAGATTCCCGAGATAAACCAGATTTCTATTTATGTTTTCAAAATCACATGGAAACACTTTAGCCAAAAAAATGATGGAATCCATGCTCATTTATATCTTTTACAGGAACCAGTTTCATGTTACATACCGGGCAATACCCTGGATGATTGAACGTTTTATTTTCTTCACACTTCTGAGGGCATTGATAAACTAAGCTTTTTTTTCCATGTTCAGAATGTTGTTTTTTTTCGTCCATGACCTTTTTCGTTAAATGTTAAACACTTTAATTTGACACCCTGTTTTGTAAATATTTTACTACTTCACTGGTTGTGAGCGGATTAGTGACATTCCCAGTACGGAGGAAGAAAATCGTCCGATTATCTTCGTTAACGAACACGGGGTGGTGAGAAGGCTCTATAAAGAGCGTGCATATTTCTTTTGCATTTATTTCATGGAAGGCAATATGGATTTTTGTACAGATATCCTTGCCAAAAGCATTGGATATAATCAGAATTAGTCGTTGCTGGAAGCCATCCTTGTCTTTTCGTTTCAACGACCAGTAATCGTTTTCAAGCCCCAGAATTTCACCGCTGTCTGTTACTCCAATTATTAGGGTGCCTCCTTTTGCATTCAGGAACCCGGCAATTGATTTTAAAATTACATCTTCCAGGTTTTTATCAGTTTTAATTTGTCGGTAATCGTGCCGCAATGAGGATTTAAACTCTACAAATTCACTTTCTCCGTTGGCTATTAAACTTGGGATACTTTGCTGCAATAATTGTCGTTTCCCATAAAGTAAGTACTCCTTCGTCTTAATGGATTTATAATAGAACCCTGACCCAAGGCCAATTAATGCACCAAGTATTGAAAACGCGACTGACATAGGCATCATGTGCAAACTGAAAGAATGTTTGAAATTTTCCAGAAAAACATCAAATAAATCAGTCAGATGGTAATTGTTTGTATTTAGCTGAAACCAGTAAATAACCATGCTGATCGGGTGTATAAGGAAATATCCGGTTAATAACCCGATAAATGTGTGTATAATCAATTCTTTATTCCGTTTCATGGTAAAATTTGTTATTGTTAAAGTCATCAATTAAGGTTGGTTATTTTTTAGAACACGGGAAATATAGTCTTACAATATCTCCTCCATCCGGTGCATTTCCAATTTCAACTTTTCCTTTATGTGCTTCACAAATGAGCTTTATAAGTGGAAAATCCAAGCCATTAAATCCAGTAAAATCAGTTGTATTACTGCCCAAAAGTTCGAATACATTCTTTTCTTCCGGGACAGAAAACCAGTTTCCATCATCTTTAATTTCCAGAATTGTGTACGACTTGGTCGAATCTTCCCAGCCATCAATGGTGATGTGCTCTTTGCAGAATTGGAGCGCATTAGCGAGAATAAGATTGATGCAGGTGCTAAATAAATCAGCATCCACCCGGGCATAGGCCTGTCCTTCATTTAATCCAGACGAAATGGTAACCGTAACTTTCTTCTGGTTAATTTTCTCACTGTGCTTGCTTAGCAACCACCTTACTTCTTCAAGTAAGTTAATTTTATCATTTTTAATTTGCTTCGTGTTTGTTCTTAACTCGGTTATTTTTAGGGCGGTAAGTGAAAAGTCTTCAAGTCGTGTTACCGATGCGTCCAACGACTCAACAATAGGTTTCAGGTCGCTTGTTGTATTCATAATTTTAAGCAAACTGACGAAACCCACTATTCCATTTAGAGGAGTCCTGATTTCATGGCTTATTAAGCGTAGAAAATTCGATTTGATATTGTCTAGTTCCATCAATTGGTTGTTCTTTTCTCGCAAACTTTCTTTAATTTTCAGAGTTCTGGAATAAAGACCCGAGATGAATCCGAAGAACCCACCCATCGCGGCAAAAATGATGCTCATCGGTAACATATTTGAATGGAATGAATGTTTCACTCGGGTTACAAACACGTCAGCTAACAAGTCGAACGAAATATCCGACGGATTAAATTCGAACCAGTAAACAAACATCGTAATGGGGTGCAATACCAAAACCGCTATTAGAATTCCTATTAGTGTATGGATTAGCATAACATTAAAATGAAAATCCAGATTGGGATATATATATATTCTCATGATTTTTATCGATTGTATCTTTTTGCCTGCCACGGATTTAGCGACACATTAAAATTCAAAACAATCAGTTTTTATTCCCTGATCATTGCTGAACGATACCTTTAATGCTGCTGTTTCTAATTAGGTTGGTGAAAATGAGGAATGGTGAAATAAAATATTGAACCTTTCCCTTCTTTGCTCTCAACCTCTATTTTTCCACCTTGTTTTTCGATGAATTCTTTACATAGTGTCAACCCAAGTCCGCTGCTGGGTTCACCATCAGTTCCATTTCGATTGACTCGACTATCGAGCCTGAATAAATGATCGACCATTGCGTTATCCATTCCAATGCCGGAATCTTTGATCGAAATTTCAACGCTATTATTGCCTTTAGCTTTAGCCGAAACATTTATTTTTCCGCCGTTATGAGTGAATTTCACAGCGTTGGAAACTAGGTTCCGGATGACAAATTGGAGCATCTTGCTATCGGCAAAAACCGCTAAGTCATTCGGTATATCATAAATGATTTCTATTTCCTTGCTTTTTGCTGATTCCAAAATCATTACTATACTTCCCTCCACTTCTGGTAATAGTTCAACCGGTTTCGGGTCGAAAGGAATTAATCCTTGCTGCATCCTTGCCCATTCGAGCAGGTTTTCGAGTAACTGGTATAGTCCGGTAGCCGAATTCTCCATGCTTAATGTAATCTGCTGAATTTGATCAATTGTCATGTTTGGCAATTCTTCCACCAATATGCGGGTCAATCCCCAAAAACCATTCAGAGGGCTTCGTAAGTCATGGGCAATAATTGAGAAAAAAATATCCTTTTCGTTGTTGGATTTTTTCAGTTCAGCGATCTTTTCTTCAAGAGATTTATTCAGTTTCTCCAGTTCACTCAACGTTTCATTTAGCTGATTTTGCTGTACATTAATTTCTTGTTCCTGACGACGGATTCTCCTGAAATAAAGTCCCGGCGCTAATCCGGCAATACCCCCGATTATCGCAAAAGCCAGCGATACAGACACCGCATCCGGATGAAAGGCATGTATAAATCCTTTGTTTGAAGCTTCAAGTAGACTTTTTAGTGTAATATCGGCGTTATTAATTTTAAACCAATATATAAACATGGAGACAGGATGCAATACAAAATAACCCAGCAATCCTCCGGCTGCGGTATGAATAAATACAGAACTTTCTTTTATTCGACGAACTGATATGCTTTTTTTTTGCATCCATTGATTCGCATTTTTTAACGTCTAATGCCCAGCTCCAGGTTAATTGATCCGATGACCTGTAGTCACCGGATCAATTTTAAAAAATGAGTTGCTGCCTGAAATATTCCTTATTTCCGGGGAACTATTTACATTTTATGGTCCATCTTCATGTCCATTTTCGTGTCCT
>JAJZSZ010000210.1 GCA_021849365.1 Bacteroidota bacterium
GCCATTGCCTATATTATTCAGTTCAAGCAAAAGCTTCGGACCTTTTTCGGGCCAAACTTTCAGCAGGTTTTTATCGGGGTAAACTCCCAATCTGCCCGGACCTCGCCATTCGACAATATCCTGAGAAAAGACCGATGTGGACAGAACAATCAACCAAAGAATTAAAAGTAGCTTCATCCTCAACAATTCGTCAGATTAACTAACCCTTGATATTGTAAACAAAAAGTACATCGCCGTGACGCAAATACAGTTTCCCGTTTGCAATGAAAGGGTGCGACCAGAATGGCCC
The DNA here is from genome assembly GCA_021849365.1 of Bacteroidota bacterium. Lineage (GTDB taxonomy): Bacteria > Bacteroidota > Bacteroidia > Bacteroidales > Prolixibacteraceae > Aquipluma. Next base: position 290 of record JAJZSZ010000210.1, read on the forward strand.
CGAACCACCTTCGAGCTTGAACGAACTAATTACTTCGAAACTCTGAGGATTTGGCTTCACCAAAGCCATCGTTCCGCTTTTTTCTTCCAGGATGTAGAAAAGTCCATCGGCATAAACCAGTTCGCCTTTGGTCAGCCAATCGGTTTCGTATTTGGTTTCGCCTGTATTCCAATCCATGCAAACCCACTTACCCTTGCTGTTGCTTATCCAGTTTGAGCCGTAAATGTTGCCGTCCAATTCAATCAAACCATGATGGTGATTATCCAAAACCATGTTGCTCCACTTTTCGGAAACCGATTTGCCGTCTTCGCTCATAGTAAGCATTACATCGCGGTAATCGTAACCCATCGAAATAAATATGTCAGCACCTTTCAATACTGGAGTATTGGCCCAGATTAATCCGGGTTGATCCCATTTGGCTCCATCCCAGTATTTGAACGTCCAGACTACTTTTCCGGTAGCAGGTTCGAGGGCAATTAAATTAGTTCCGGTAGCAGCCAGAATATATCTGAATTGCTTGTATTCGTAAATGATTGGCGAAATATAGCAACGTGGTCCGCCAACCGATTCGCTTTTCCAGATGAGCTTTCCGGTCATTTTATCGAAAGCAACAATTGATGTTTCTTTTCCTCCGGGGCTGCAGATAACTTTATCGTCAACAATCAGCGGTGATTCCGAAACTCCCCAGATATGCCATTCTGATTTATATTCTTTATCAACATTAACTTTCCAGAGAATAGCACCATCGGCCACATTCAGGCAAACCAACTGACCAGTTCCTGAAATGACATAAACCCGGTCGCCTTCTACTGTAGCCGACCCCCTGGTTTCGGGGAACGATTGTGTCCAGGAACGACCGTATGGAACTTTCCATTTGATTTTACCTTCAGGAGTGATGCAGGAAATGTAATCGAGTGTATCAATCATTCCGGTGGCGAACAGGTATTGGTCGGTAGCAATCACCGAAGAGTATCCTTTGCCAATGCCTTCCACTTTCATAAGTAACTGTGGACCACCATCAGGCCATTTTTGCAGTAATCCGGTATCTGTAAATTTTCCATCACGGTTTGCTCCGCGCCATTGGGTTGGTTGAGCTATGCTAATAATAACAAGTAAAACAAATGCTAGGGTCAATTTAAATTGTTTCATATTGGTTTTTATATGGTTTGTGGATTTTATCATATTCATTACGAGTTGCGACTATTCCGATATCTTATATGCAATCAAAGCATTTCCGTGACGGACATACAATATGCTGTTGTAAATAACCGGATGTGCCCAATGCTGCTCGGCGCCCAATGTCACTTTGGTTTTGCTGATTACCTTAAAAGCAGCGGGGTTAGCCTCAGCCATAAATAATTCGCCCTTTTCCGAATAACCGATCAATTTATCGTTGGCAGCAATGCACGCGCCTTTTCCCATTTCGGTTGAAGCATATTTCTGTTCTCCGGTTTTCCAGTCAACACATTGCCAGCTGCGGCCATTATCGCCCGACCCATAAAGGTAACCATCCATAAAAACGGCACCGCCCATGCGGTTATCCAGACTTTTGATTTCCCATTCCTTGGTTACCGAACTTCCGTCGGCACTCAACTTCAGCTTTTCGCCGCCTTGTCCCCAACCGCTGAAAACGAATAATCCTCCATCATTGTATATCGGGGTATTCGGATGCACTGCCCACTGGTTTGGGTGTTCAAAGTTCCAGAGTAATTTCCCAGTTGTTGCATCGATTCCCAAAACATGATTTGTGGTATGAGTGACCAGCAATTGCCGTGCAGGTAATTTGATGAGCAACGGCGTACAATAGGCCGAAAGTTCACCTAATCCGGCACAACTCCAGATTGTTTCTCCAGTCATACGGTTCAAAGCCATCACATTGTTCTTTTTCCCGCCAGGTGTGCAAAATAGTTTATCACCATCAATTACAATGGCCTCAGTATATCCCCATGTGATGTTGGAACCGCCAAATCCGTTGATGAAATCTTTTTGCCATGCAGGTTTTCCGGTTTTCAGATTCAGGCAGGTTAAAACTCCGTGCCCGGTAAGCAAGTAGGCCATATCACCAACAATTGTTGGGGTTGAGCGGGTTCCGGGGTAACTGGCATCAAATTCCTTTCCGTATTTAATTACCTGAAGTTCTTTGCCATTCATGTCGAGAATAAATAAAACGGCCTGTCCGTTAACCATGCCAGTGATGTAAATTTTATTGTTGGCAAATGCCGGAGACGAATACCCCTGGCCCAATTTTTCGAATGACCAGATTACCTTGGGACCATTTTCAGGCCATTGAGGTAAAAGTTTTGCTACGGTATATTTTCCTGATGAATTTACTCCACGCCATTGAGTGGCTTCCTGCGAGTTGACAGTTTTTGAAAAGCAAACAAAGAGAATCAGAAATAGGGATAATAGTTTCATCTGTGAATAGTTTGATTTTTAATAGTCAGATGGAATCGCCATGATCGAATTTAATTTTCATTTTTCGTTTGGTGCTTACCAATCATGGCGATTTCATTGGTTCAGCTTAAATTGTTTTTTGTAAAAGTATTAAGTATCGTTCAGTATTACAACATGATACAAAATTTAATACAGTTCTAAATAATAAGATTTATTAACAAATTAAGGCCTGAAAAACTAAACTTAGGGGGTTAGTTTACAAACAGTTAATGATGAAAAATCTCTTAACTAAAAAAGGAATTTTCTTAACGGAAATTATTAATATTAAAATTCAAGCCAGGAATAAGTGAGTATTCCAAAATCATCGGACATCTTTTTCTACCAAATTCAGGGCTCTCTGTTCAGCAAATAATTATCGATTGATAAATCTGGAAATATAGGCTTGCAAAGATTCAATCCGAATCGGTTTTTCCATGAAATCGTCCATCCCAACCTCTATGCACATATTACGGTGGTCTGCATGCTCGTTTCCGCTAAGGGCTATTATCACCGACTTTTCTGATCGTTCTGATTCCTGTTCGAATTTCCGGATGAGTTTTGCAGATTCAATACCATCCAATACGGGCATCTGCAAATCCATAAAAATAATATCATAAGGTATTTGCTGGTACTTTTCAAAAGCTTCCTTCCCGTTAGAAGCAAGATCGCACTTCAACTTAAGCTGATTAAATGTTAAAACAGCAACTCGTTGATTTAGTACATTATCGTCGACAAGTAGAATTTTCAAATCTGCAGGTAATCCCATATCATTTGGTTTGTCAAAAAGCCAAGCGAGTAAATATTTAACGATTACACGGACAGATACAAAGATAAAATAAAGTTAGCATCAACTATTGGACGCTGAAATTTAGAAGTAAAAATTATAAAATTGTTAAGCTGGAACCATCACGACTAGCTGGGAACCAATACCTTTTCACTGGCTTAACTTTTTATTGGCTGCAACAGAAGACGATGATGAAGGATGTTGCAATTTCTTTAGGTCGTTAATAAATGCCATTACAAACGACACGTAAATTTCCATATTCTCAGCCAAAACCCGTTGGTATTTCAACACAAAAATTTCCAGGTCATCGTCACTGAAAATAGCATTAAGTTCATCCAAAAACTCCCATCTTTTTCGTTCAAACCAGTGTTCATGCCGAATCGACCTGCGGTCTCCATATTTTTCAAAATAATAACCATAAAGTTTTTTCGAGCCTTTTACATTCTGGTTTGCTTTTAATTTGGCGAGAGCACCGGAATAACCGCGTAACAGATACCAGTAACGGCTCAGGTTATCAGAAAATTCAATCAGGTATTTTAAATCGCCCAGAGAATTGTAAAATGTATCAATCTGACCAACGTTTAAGTAGGACTGAAGTACCTCCAGCTTTATCGGTGTATAATAAATAAAATCGTTGATGAACTCATCAGCTAATTTCCTGGAAAGATCATGACCGGCCGACATGAAAGATGCTTCGTAAAACGCTTTAAATGATTTGGCTGACTTTTCCATACCCACAGTGATTCTCTTATATAAATTTACCCTAAAACCACATGAAATCCTAGTCAATGAGAAAACCACTTTCTGAATCGTCAGAATGAACTATCATTCCATCATTCTGGCTGATCAAAATCAAAAATAAACGTTTAAATTCAAGAGAATAACTACCCTACACTCCGGCGTAAATAATCATGCCAAGCCCTGCTAAAAACAACGCAAACATGGTTGCCAAAAGCCCGGTTGTTCCTTTAGCTCCAGAGAATTCTTTCCAGATAAATACTCCCCACATAGCGGCGACCAACGTTGCGCCCTGCCCCAGACCATAAGAAATAGCGAAACCAGCTTTCCCGGCAGCAATAATGCTGAAGGTCATTCCAACACACCAAATCATTCCACCTAAAATACCAGTCAGATGCTCTTTCAGGCTTCCGGCGAAATACTGAGAATATGACACCGGGGCACCTTCAAAAGGCCTTTTCATCAACAGGGTATTAAACACAAAGTTGCTGATCAGAATCCCAAGTGAGAAAATGAAAACAGCAGAATAAGGAGTCAACATTCCGGCCTCGGGCTGCTCGAAGTTGGTGACCATGGAACTGGCCACAAAACGGTAAAACAATGCCATTAAAACACCGCCAACAACCGATAAAACAATGCCTTTCGTAGGAACGTTTTGCGACTGCGAAGCTTTTTTGCGGTAAGCTACAGCATCGAAAATAATAGCAAGGGTAACCAACGCCACTCCGGCAAACAACCAAACAGCATTTCCCTGAGGTTTGGCCATGTAATTCACCAAAACACCCAAGACCAATGCGATACCAATACCAACCGGAAACGCTACCGACATGCCGGCAATGGCAATAGCTGCGGCTACCAAAATATTTGCTGCATTAAACAAAATTCCACCCAGCAAGGCGTTGCCCATATTTTTCATATCGGCCTGACTGATATCCTCAACAAAACCGCGACCCATTTCGCCTGTACTACCCAATGTGAAAGAGAAAAGTAATGACATCAGCAGGATTCCGATCACATAATCCCAATAAAACAACTCGAAACGCCACGATTTCTGGGCAAGTTTTTGGGTATTGGCCCACGATCCCCAGCACAGCATGGTAACCACGCAAAGAATTACAGCAAGTGAATATGAACTAACGATGTACATGGCAATGATTTAAGTGATAAAAGGTTAATTATCTATGTTTGTTATTTCGGTTCGAAAAGCATCAGGTCGTCCAAAATATCGGCAATTTTCTGATAGGGATATTTGTGCACCAAAAAGGAATGGTTCGAGTTTTTGTCCGGATTCCAGGTGTTTGAGCCGTCAGGATTGCAAACAAATGTACCGTTTCCGATTACATAAAAGTAATTTTCAGGATTTCGGACAGCACACAATACAGCGGTATGGTCCCACGAATTCCGTGTTTGGGTTGGCTTTTTGTCGTAAGTGTCGAGACAATATTTGTAGGCCCAGTGAACCGGACTTCCTTTACTTCCCTTGGTAGCCACTTTGCTGCCGGTCATGATTTTCTCACCGATTTCAAATCCGCTGAAAAGTATCGGCGTTGGCCAATTCTGAAAAACATATTCCGACGCTTTGGCGTGCTGATTCACGTTAAATTCGTTCCCTTCAGGAAAACCTCCTGCCATTGCTACCCATTTCTTCACCTTTTTTGTCACTAAGTCTTTTCCTGACAACGAACTAAATTTATCGGGACCCGATTTTAGCAGATCCGCCAGATTGGAAGTAAAACCCACAGTAACAATCACCACACTTTCATCGGGTTGTGCAGCCAGAACCTTGCGGTACACTTCGGTAGCCGGCGGATAATCGGCATTCGTCTTTAGCTTCGGCAAATATTTAACAGCCAGCGAATCGTTCCAGTGATTGGGGCACGAAAATTTCGGTGCATCTGGCCCAGGAACACCAATCGGAATACTGGGTTTCTTAAAATAGCGATTAAAAACTTCCAATGTTGGCGCAATGTACGGATAGCCGTCGCTGGCCACAGTCGCCAGAATTTCGCATTCGCCTTTGGCGGCCAGTGCATGTAAAATGGTAATGGCGCCCACATCGTCAAAATCGGGTCCCATGTCCGAATCGAAAATCACTTTCACAGGCTGCGCCGCCCATGAAGAAGCTGACATAAAAATCAGGAATGCAAGCGCGAAAAACAGTTTTTGGTTAAGCTTCATGATCGCTGTTTATTTCTGAAATGAAAACTTAAAATTCTCGTTAATCTTATCAGCAGTTTTAAACACCAGAGCTTCGGAAATATAAACATTGTTTCCGGCAGATTCGGGTCTCTTCTCGCCTTTCACCACCAGTTTTACGGTGTGTTTTCCTTCCTGAAGGTTGGTTACATGAAATAAGTCCATGTTCCAATGCTCCTGTTTCGCGAAGTTGAAATAGCAATCAATCGTCCGTTTCAACTGACCATCAACATAAATATCTGCTTTTCCGCCATCTTTCATCCAGTTTCCAACAATGGAAACTCCGGTTCCTTCAAAAGAAAAACTAATTTCATCGCCAGCGGTTCCGCTTATTTTGGCCTGCTTTTTACCAAAATCGGCCCATTTACCCTTCAGTTCCCAACCTTGCTGGTCGAATACACTCACTTTTTTATCAAATACCAATTTCGGGAAAGCAACTTCCATTGCCATCGGTTCGGGCTGCTGAAGCTTTATTTTCAGTTCTTCCGGAGTAACCATTCCTCCATTTTGGATTGCAAGTTTTTGTGCGTATTCAAGCGTTTTTTCGACGGCCTTATTGAATGAATATTCGGTATGTACAAACAGCGAGTCGCCAATTGCTTTTACGGCAGCCCGATATTCTGCTGGCAAAGCTTTTAAGCCTTTCATTACGCCCAGAACAGCCATGGCATTCGACGGATTGCAGTCCGAATCCTGCCCGCAACGGGTAGATACTTCCATAGTTTTTTGCGGATCACCTCCGCCATAAAGCAAACCCATCACGATGTATGCACCATTCAGTTTTGCATCGATATTGAAAGTCGATCCGGCCCCGCAGATCTGCACCTTTCCCCATTTATTTTCAAGCTCGTTCCATGCAGCACGCCAGTCGGTTGGGTAATGTTGATGCAGCAGAATCACATCCAGAACAGCCTTGGCATAATCGCTTTCAGCAGGAATAGAAAGTAATGCTTTTTCGATGATTTTTGGAATATCGTTACTGAAATAAGCTTCTGCATACAAGCCAGCAACAAATGCACCGCCATAAACACCATCACCGTAATTCATAATATGCCCGATTTTATCGGCAATCCGATTGGCTGTTTGAGGCATTCCGGGACACATGAAACCGATATAATCGGCTTCAATCTGAAAATCAATATCATCAGCGTGAAGGTTATATTCCGGCTGACCTGATTGAGGAGGGAAAATACTGTCGAAGTAATTCTTTCGGGCCTGAACATTGGCGTGCCATAACATGTAACCTGATTTGGCAAACAACTCCTGAAACTTTTTCGCTGGCGCGTCGATGCCATACTTATCCATGGTCATCAAAAAAGTAAGCTGCACGTAAATGTCGTCCTGCCAGATCGAACCTTTTACATCGGCAGGCTTCCATTTGATCGAATCTTCGTAAGTTTTACCCTGCGCCCGAAATTCAGTTGGAGCCCC
>JAJZSZ010000211.1 GCA_021849365.1 Bacteroidota bacterium
AATACCGCTGGATTCAACGACAATCAGTGGGAGAGTGCTCAGGTAGCCGATCATCCTAAAAACATACTGATTGCTCCGCAGGGTGTTCCGGTCAAAGCGATTGAAGAGATTAAACCGATCAAGCAAATCACCACGCCTAAAGGTGAAAATGTTTACGATATGGGTCAAAACATGGTTGGCTGGGTTCGTCTGAAAGTTCAGGGCAAAGCTGGAGAGACTGTTACCGTGAAATTTGCTGAAGTGCTCGACAAAGAAGGTAACTTCTACACCGACAACCTGCGCTCGGCCAAATGTACCGATCATTTTATTCTGAAAGGTTCAGGCGAAGAAGTTTTCGAGCCTCATTTCACTTTCCATGGATTCCGTTTTGTGAAAATCGAAGGGCTTTCAGTGCAGCCATCAATGGATCAGATTACCGGCGTTGTCATCCATTCTGATATGGCACCTACCGGATCGTTCTCTTGCTCAAATCCAATGATTAATCAGCTTCAGCACAATATTCAGTGGGGACAGAAAGGTAACTTCCTCGATGTTCCAACCGATTGTCCGCAGCGCGACGAGCGTTTGGGCTGGACTGGCGATGCTCAGGTTTTCAGTATGACTGCCGCATTCAATTTCAATGTGGCTCCTTTCTACACCAAATGGATGCGCGATGTAGCTGCCGATCAATTTCCAAACGGACGTGTTCCTCATGTTATTCCTGATGTACTGAAAGGCGAAGGCGGTTCAACGGCCTGGGCCGATGTTTCAGTCATTGTGCCGTGGACTACATATCTGGCTTATGGCGATAAACGCATTCTGGAAGTTCAGTACCCAAGTATGAAAGCCTGGGTTGATTACATGAAATCGCGCGCTGGAGAAAGCAATATCTGGGCCAACGACAATCATTTTGGCGACTGGCTGGCATTTGCCAGTAACCGTTCGGATTATACCGGGGCAACTACCGAGAAAGACCTGATTGCGACTGCTTATTTTTCATATTCAAGTGGTCTGCTTGCCAAAATTGCTGCTATTATCGGTAAAAACGACGATGCTCAGAAATATGCTCAATTGTCCGACGCCATCAAAAAAGCTTTCCAGAAAGAGTTTGTTGCTCCATCCGGACGATTGGTTTCGCACACACAAACTGCATACTGTCTGGCATTGGCTTTCGACCTTCTTCCTGAAGATTTAAAACCCAAAGCAGCCAAATTTTTGGCTGGCGATGTGAAGAAAATGGGTCACCTTACAACCGGTTTTGTCGGAACTCCGCTGCTTTGTAAAACACTGTCGGCTTATGGTTACGACGATCTGGCCTTTATGCTGCTTAACCGCAAGGACTATCCATCGTGGCTGTATCCGGTTACGCAGGGTGCAACTACTATTTGGGAGCGCTGGGACGGCCAGAAACCCGACGGAACTTTCCAGGATGTAGGTATGAACAGTTTCAACCACTATGCTTACGGAGCTATTGGCGAATGGCTTTACCGTTACGTGGCTGGTATGGACATCGATCCTGAAAATCCGGGGTACAAACACATCCTTCTGGCTCCGCATCCGGGTGGTGGTTTAACCAATGCCGGAGTTGAGTTTAACTCGATATACGGAAAGGTAAAGTCGGCATGGAAAATGGATGGAAACGACTTTGTGTATGAAGTTACAGTTCCGGCAAACACAACCGCAACGGTGACTTTACCAGCAGCTAAAACCGATCAGGTAAGTCTGAACGGGCAACCCGCCAAAGCTGAAATGAAACAGGCAGGCAATGCTGTTACACTGAATATTGGCTCGGGTAGTTATCAATTCCGTTATCCGGCTGAAGGTTTGAAAAAATAGAATTTTTGATTTGTTGGTGATTATAAGGATCCGATCTTTTTTTGACAGGTCGGATCCTTTTTTTTTCGGAAAGTTTCGTCGAACGAATAGACTGGTTTGCAGATTTTTTTTTCAGTTGAAACGGCATTGCTTCAACTTTGAATCATGTTAAATCCTTAAAATCTATTCATCATGAAACGTTCAGTTGAAATTACCGTTCACATGCTCTTTTGGGTTCTGTTTACTGCTGTGGCAGTGATGTTGAGCAAGCTTTACCTCGAAGCCAAACCCGATGCTCCGTTTGCCGCTCATTTCACTTATGTGATTACGCTCGAAGTGGTTATGGGACTCATTTTCTTCTACACTACTTTTTTCTGTTTGCCCTGGGCCCGCAAAAACGGAACAAACACAGCTATCCTGGGACTCATTCTCTTGGCGCTCACCTTATTCTTTGCCTTTCCGGCTATGAAATTTGGGATGTGGCAGGTAATGAGTTCGGTTATCCCTCATGTGTTCCTCATTTTTCTGGCCTGGATTTTCCGTCATTTTTCTGATTTATACCGCTATAAACAGGCTTGATTTCAGCGCATTTCTTCGGGTTTAATCTTAAATTTGCTTACGTATGAAGAAGTCAATTGAAATTTCGGTCCACCTATTCTTCTGGATTGTATTCGCGGCATTTGCTTTTATGCTGAGCCAAATATACTTGCAGGCTAAACCCGATGCTACGTTTGGAAATCATTTGCTCTATGTGATATCGCTGGAAGTGGTGATGGGATTGATCTTTTTCTACACCACTTTCTTTGGTATTCGCTGGGCTCATAAAAGAATTTCGCGCTACCTGATTTTGTCGGCGGTACTGTTGTTCCTGCTGCTTTTCTTTGCATACCCGGCCATGAGTTTTGGAATATGGGAAGTGTTAAGCTCGATTATCCCTCACATCATTGTCATCTTTTTGGCTGTTATCTTCCGTCGGTTTTCCGATTCCATTCGGCTGGAGCAAGAAAAACAGGCGTTGCTGCTGCAAAATACCCAAAGCGAACTGGCCTTGCTGAAGATGCAGATAAGCCCGCATTTTCTCTTCAATACACTGAATAATATTGATTACCTGGTGACTTTCGATACCGAAAAGGCTTCGGGCTCGATTGCCAAACTTGGCGCTGTTTTGCGCTACATGATTTACGATGCCGAAGTGGAGAAAATCGCGCTGGAAAAGGAGTTGAAGCACATTGAAGATTACATCGATTTGTTGCGGCTGCGCACTTCGGGCGACAATTACCTGCAATACCGGTTGAATGGCCGGCCCGAACAATGGCGTATTGCTCCGATGTTGTTTCTGCCTTTAATTGAAAATGCCTACAAACATTCGTCGGCAAAGGAAGGCGAGAACATTATCAGTATTGATATCCGGATTGGAAAGAGCAGCCTTCAGTTTGTAATTAGCAACGAGTATGATACTTACCGAAAGCCAACAGCAAAAGCTGGCGGACTGGGTTTGAATATCGTGAAGCGCAGGCTCGAACTTATTTATCCGGAAAGGCATTCGCTCACAATTACCAAAGACAACAAGCGATTTAAAGTTGAACTAACTCTGGAACTGGATGAGAATTAATTGCATTGCCGTTGATGATGAGCCGCTGGCACTTGAAAAGATCAAGGCCTTCATCTTAAAGTTGCCCCAACTTCAACTGGTGGCAACTTTTAATCGTGCGTCGGCAGCTGTCGAATTTATCAGGAACAATCCGGTTCAACTCCTGTTTCTCGACATTCAGATGGACGGCATCACGGGCATCGAAATGGTGGAGCAAATGATTGAAAAACCTCAGGTTATTTTTACAACAGCTTACAACGAATATGCACTGAAAGCCTTCGAACTTGCCGTAACAGATTACTTGCTGAAACCTTACACGTTCGATCGCTTTAAGCTGGCTGTGAACAAAGCCATCGACTACATATACTGGCAAGAGGCCGCAACACAGGCAACATCGGCACCTGTTGACTATATTTTTGTGAAGTCAGGCTACAAGCTGGTAAAAGTTTTCCTGAACGACATTTTGTACATCGAAGGTATGCGCGATTACCAGTGCATTGTAACGCCTTCAGAAAAAATACTGGCCAGCCATTCGTTTCAGGAGCTGGAGAAAACTTTGCCCCGAGGGTTTGTTCGTTGCCAGAAATCGTACATGGTTTCGCTTTCGAAAATCGAATCCATCGAAAACGACCGCATCAAAATCGGGAGCAAATACATCCCGATTGGCGATACCTACAAAGAAGCGTTTTACAAGTTGATTTAAAGGATGCTGCGGCCTTATTTCTTTTCATTAAACTGAAAAACATTGTACGGTAGCGAAACTCCTTTCAGTTTCAGAACCACAACGCCATGCCCGGGAACTTCTCTCGAAACGCTTTGTTCGCGCGATGTTTCAAATGTTTTCTTTGTCCACAAATCTTTCGCCGAGTAGCCTTTATCCGCATTTAAACCCACCGATTCAAGCTTGAAAGTTATTGTTTTCGTTTCGGTAGATCTGTTCAGCAAAGCAACGGCAACTTCGCCGCTCATGGTCGAAACCAGCGGACGTGCCCAAACTTCCTCGTCGCCATAATCGACCACACGCCGCGCCTGGTAAACAAACGGACTTTGATTCAGGGCAATAATCTCTTCGTTAGTCACAATCTCAAGTGTTTGCTGCGACATCGTCGTCAAATCGTTGCCCAGCAGCAAAGGCGATTGCATCATGCACCACATCGTGAAATGCGATTTATCTTCCTCGTAACTCATTCCGCGTCCCACCTGCAGAATGTCCATGTCGTTGTAATGCCCGTAACTTGCATACATCCACAGGTCGGCATTGTGATCGATGATTTTCATCACCGACTCAAATTTGTTGGCAATGTCGCCCGAAATTCGCCACGAATCGGCCACCTGTGCCACCCATTTCCCGGGGAACTGCCAGCGGCAAACATTGTAAATAACCGATGGTTTCAGCTGTCGGGCGATTTGTCCGATTTCGGTATAGCGGGTTTGCTCGTCCAGTCCGAGCCATTGTCCGCCGCACCAGTCAACCTTTATAAAGTCGAAATCCCAATCTTTCAGGAAAAGTTTCAAATCCTGTTCGTCGTGCCCAAACAGGCCCATTCCAACGCCAATGGTGTCCTTGTCCCAATAAGATGCGCAGGTGTTAATTCCGGCGTCCGAATATATGCCGGCTTTCAACCCTTTGGAATGAATGTATTGCGCCAGGCTTTTCATTCCGTTCGGGAAACGTTTGGGGTGAGCCAGTATGTTTCCTTTGCTGTCTCTTCCGCCGAAATAACCGTCGTCGATGTTGATGAAGTTGTATCCGAATTGGTTCAGTCCTTTGCCAACGAGCGCGTCGGTTTGCGCTTTGATAATATCTTCGTCGATTTTAGCCCTGAAGTTGTTCCAGCTTGCCCAGCCCATCAGGGGAGTTTTTTGCTTTGGCTCGGCATTGCTTTGCGCCAGTGAAATGATGGGAATAAACAAAATGGCAATGACAAAGGAATAAAATCTAGCTCGGTTCATCTTGGTTTTTTTAGTTGGTTTTGCTACTGGAGCACATCGTTTGATGGCTGTACAAAATACGATTTTTTAATGAACGGGCCGACGAAAAATTACTGCGGAATTTGTTCCACCAGAATTTCATTCCCGGCTTTGTCGAAATAGGTGCAGGTTAATTCTTCCAGATCCACAATCCATTTTTCGATCCCGGTTTCGGCACAATGTGTGCAAAAGGTGTAATAATTGGTTTCTCCCCGCTGATGCATTTTCAGCAGCCCGATAAACTTTGCTTTATCGCTTTTCTCTGCAATAGAAAGTTCGTGGTATTGTGGATTGGATTGTGTTTGGTAATTGTTTGCACCAAGATATTCGGTGTGACTGTCTTTCACCCAGGTTTCGAAACCTGTAACTCCCAACAGTTTTATTTCCTGAATATACTTCGGAAAGTCGGCGCCCGATTTTACTTTCTGGTGTGCCTGCTCAATTTGTTCAACTGTAAACATAGCTTTGAATTTTAGCAGTTTTAACAAACTTTTGGGCAAGTTGTTGCAGTCTGTAGCAGATTCTGTCATCCTGAACTTCCTGCCCGACCTGTAAGGCGGGGATTTCAGGATCTCACCGTATGTCAGATCCCGAAATAAATTCGGGATGACGCTGTACAAAATGGCATTCTTTAGAAAAACTTCTGGAAAATCTTCACAAGGATAGAAACGACTACACTAATCAGTATCATGGTCGTTATGGGAGCATAAAACCTGAAGTTTTCCTTTTCCACCCGGATATCGCCCGGAAGCCGGCCCAGCCAGTTGAGCTTATCGCCCGCAAAATATACGATTATGCCTACCACCACCAGTAGAATTCCGACACCTACTATTATTTTACCTGTTTGCTGCATTTCCCATTTTTATAAAACGGCAATTTACACCATTTAGCCGGACTTGAAAGTGAAAGGTGCTATCATTTTTAGTTTGGGCACGTCTCTAAATGAAACAGGTAAACTTCCCCGTTATTGCCTGATTAGGTCAAGTCGCATTATTAGCTAGGTAGATATTGGTAATAAGCTTCTGGGTTAACTCTCTGAATATTTATTTAATCTACTCTTGGTATCTTTTATATCCTTTTATCGGGCATTTTACTACTGCTTTCTAACCTCAGATTTCGTCAGATTTATGGTGTGATAAATTTTTTGAACAACCCCTGAGTTATCCATTTCAAATTCAAAAGTTGCAATACTCTTGTTTACGGGATCTTTGTAGAAAAACTTGTTGTCCGATTCTGGTTTACATTCTACTTCTCTGCTTCCATAAATCTTGAGGACAAGGTTCCCGTTTCTTTCCAAAAGTTCGGCAGGTCCTGAACTTGGCAAAAAGTACTTTCCGGTATATTTTTTTAACAGGGAAGGATCAATCGTCGTTTCTTTATGAATGTATGAGAATTCAAAGGATTTATCGTTCAGAATTTGAGCAATTCCGCTTGAAATAACTCCGGGATTCCCATTGTTATTTGTTAAAACAATAATGCAAATGTCGGTATCAATATATCTTATCATGTAATGTTTGTAACCGGGCCATGTTCCTGAATGAGCAATAGATATACCTAAAGGATCATTATTATTTATCATTACACCATAACCATAGTGGGCATACCCGCCATATATCGGGCACTGCTTCGAAAGCATTTCATTTTGTGTCGATTCGCTTAGTAGAGTGCTGTTTTTTAAAGCCCGATCCCATTTAAATAAGTCACCTGTTGTTGAGTTTACTGTTCCATCGCCTTGTACACCATCCAAATACCGAACGACATCGTATCGTGCAATACTATCCGGGATAACGAAAGATTCTAAACTGTCGGAATAAATAAAACCATAAGCATAATCGGGAATTTCAACCGGCGATGAGCGTCTGGTGTTATAAGCCCTCGAACTTTCCATTCCGAGCGGCTTAAAAATATTTTCGGCCATAAATTGGTTGTACGATTTTCCTGAGACCTTTTCAATAATCGAAGCCAGAAACATATAACCAGTATTACTATATTCCCATTTTTCTCCCGGATGAAAATTCAACGGCACTTTTTCTTTTGCCATCACAGCAATAACATCGTTATTAAAGGCAATTTTCTTTTTATCCCACTTTCGTTCCATTATTTCGATGTAATCCGGTAGTCCAGATGTATGTGTAAGCAATTGCCTGATGGTAATTTTATTATATGGTAGTTCAGGAAAGAATTTTCGAAGGGTATCAGCCAGCGATAATTGGTTCCTGTCTTTTAAAAGCAAGATTCCCATAGCGGTAAATTGCTTGGATATTGAAGCTAAATCAAATAACGAATTGTCATCCAGTAATTGTTTCGTGTAATAATTCCGATATCCAAATGCCTTTTGGTAAATAATTGTTCCTGATTTGGCTGCGAGTACATTCCCATTGAAGTTGTTGATGTTAACTTCCGCTTTCATAAAACTGTCAATAACTGCAGGGTAGTTTTTCTGGGCGTTTAAAGCCAAAGGAAACAGAAGTAATAGTCCTAAGATTCTTTTCATTTTGATTT
>JAJZSZ010000212.1 GCA_021849365.1 Bacteroidota bacterium
ACAACCTCCGATTCTTTATTGAGTCGGAGGTTTTTTGTTTTGGATAGTGCCTTCTGAAATATTTATGCGATTCTTCCGTTTATATTCCCAATAATTATATACCTGTTTTTATGTACCGCCCTCGGTTTTCAACAGCTAGCTTTGTTGTTCTTATTCTATTCTTATTAACGACATCTTCCAATGCAAGATTCCCGTTCTTCCTCTAGTTTCTGTAGTTCCTTTGATTGGACTAAAGGAGAGACTCACTTGAAGGGAGTTGATGCGGCTATTAAAGTTTTTCCTTGCACTCAAACTACTGGAGGAGTTGGCTTCCTAGTAGATTGATCAGAAAGTTGTGAAGGACAACTATACCTTGGGCTTAATCTTGAGTAGGTGCTGCTTATTGCTTTAAAAAAATGTCATTCGATAAAAGAACGGCTTACCTATTTCAATTTTATCACTTTTGCAATTCAAAAAATAGTAGTCCATCGCATTGTTACACTTTTAATAGCTGTATGTCTAAAAGTGGTTTAAATCGTCAGGATGCGATATTCTGATAGTTAGATTGAGCTTTATCTCAGCTAATTTATTAGACATTCTTTCTCTATTTTAAGTAAAAACATTCTTCGGGAAAGGTCAGCTGCTGGTGTTTAAATCAAGTGTGGCAGGGTTCAAACGTTCACTTTTCGGTGAACTTCTTTAAATAGCCAATAGATTTATAAAAGCGGTGCGTATTTCACTTATTGAGGCTAAATTTATTGGATTAGGATTGTTTTATATGGCTTAGTTAACAAGAGAAATTAACGGTGAGGGAGATCAATAATTATATACGTTAATCTTTCAATCTTTGGGAATAATTCCCATTTTTTTCATCAGAAATGTTGCATTCATCGTGCGGGTAACTCCATCGCTTAATTTGTAATCGAAATTTAGTTCATCATTATTTAGCTGCACTTCGAAGCATTGATTTTTAATGGAAGGAATGTTATGTGCCAGTTCAGTCAGTCCCAAATCGTGCGTGGCAACAATGCCATGAGTTTTTAATGCAATGAGTTGATGAACCAGTTCTTTTGATCCGTTTAGTTTATCAACCGAATTAGTCCCTTTCAGCATCTCGTCAAGAATGACAAACATGTTTTCCCCATTTCGGATAAGGCTTAGCATGGTATGAAGACGCAGCAACTCGGCATAAAAATATGATTCGTCATTCATCAGGTTGTCGGAAGTTCGCATATTAGTATAGATGCGGATGGGGCTGAATTCAAACTTCTCAGCACACACCCTACATCCGTTAGAGGCCAGAACCAGGTTAATTCCTATTGTCCTCAGAAATGTGCTTTTTCCGGCCATATTTGCGCCAGTAACAATTACAATTTGTTCTGCATTTGTTATCTTGAATGAATTGCTTACACAACGATTTTCCTCAATTAACGGGTGACCTACTTCCTGAATATTTAAATGGAAGGCGGAATCGGTAACTTCCGGCATAGTCCATTTAGGATGATTGTAATTACAGTTAGCAAGGCTCATCAATGCATCAAATTCGGCAATAACTTCGAACCAGAGCGGTAACTCAACGGCATATTTTTGCTGCCAGTTGTTTAGTTTCGATAAGCATCTGACATCCCACAAAAAGACAGAATTAAGGATAATCCCAATCAGTATATTCTGGCGGTAGTCGAATTCATTCAGTATCGTTTGAAGTTCAGAAGTAATAACTCCAGCTGATTTTCCTTGTATCTGGAGTTTTGTTTTTAATTGGTTTAAATACTCACTTTTGAAATTTTTCGTTTCGATTTGCCTAAGCATATCTGAATATTGACTCAATAGTTTTGCTTGTTTATCAAATTCTCTGGTGAATCTTGATGTGGTTTTACTGTAGGCGAGAAAAATAATCCATTGCATAAATACTGGAATCAGATAAAACGATTTAGTAAATACACCAATGATATTTAGTCCTATCAATAGCAACGTGATGGCTGGCAATATACTGATCAGAAACTTGAGTCGTTTTTCAGATTTTAACTGGATTTGCCCGTTGACCAAATCTTCAATCTGTTTCTGATTTTTATGTTCCTCGCTTTCTATGCCTAAGGCCATGAAGTTTTGCCGCCAGTTTAAATCTGCCGCTAGTTCCTGAATTGCTTGCTGTCGTTGGAGTATTTCTGTTTTGGTGCGCAGGCTTTTGCCCAATAAGTCAGCCAATTGTTTTTTCCCCCGCAATGTGACTGTACGGTTCAGGAACTGAAACATTGATCCAACGCCAAATAAATCGAGATCGTAGCTGTAATCGTGGTGTGGATCAATAAATTCTTTTCCATCGTCAAACGCATGAAGGTCGCGATGTATGGCGTTTATTTCGTTGAAATTGATTTTAACCAGTTGCTGATTAAATTGAAGTCGCTTTTCTGTTTGAATATATCTTTTTACCAGGAAAAGGAATACGACAAGGGCGACCAGGGAAGCAAACAATGCCACAATGCTATTAACTGGCGAGAGGTAATAATAAGCCGGAATAATTGCAAGAAAGCTTATCAATCGAGCAAAAGCGATGATTTTTAGTTGTTTTTTTTCTGAGTCGGCTATTGATTGATATTGATTAGCCAGGCTTCTGTATTGTTTTAAAAGGTCGGTATTCATCGAAATAAAAGTGTTGTGATAACAAGTATGATTGCCGATAAATTTATTACAAATAAAAATGCCTAAAGTATCGTTGTTTTACTTTAGGCACTTCATATTTTAAGCACTCCTGAATCATTTATTCAGGATTTGCCAGATTTTATCTTTCAATTGGAGGATTCCCTGGTTAGTAACCGATGAGATGAACAAGTGCGGAATATCTTTTAACTCCTTACTGATCTCGACTTTCAGTTCGTCATCCAGAAAATCACTTTTGCTGATAACCAGGAAACGCTCTTTATCGAGTAATTCAGGGTTGTATTCTTCCAGCTCATTAAGCAGAATATTGTATTCTTTGCGGTAATCTTTCGAATCAGCCGGAACCATAAACAGCAGCATCGAGTTACGCTCAATATGCCTAAGGAAACGAAGTCCAAGGCCTTTCCCTTCGTGTGCGCCTTCAATAATTCCCGGAATGTCGGCCATCACGAACGATTGGTTATCGCGATAAGCCACAATCCCTAAATTAGGAACGAGCGTAGTAAACGGGTAATCACCGATTTTCGGTTTTGCTGCCGAAACAACCGAGAGCAAAGTTGATTTTCCGGCGCTCGGAAACCCTACCAATCCAACATCCGCCAGGATTTTCAACTCCAGAGTAAACCAGCCTTCTTCGAATGGCTCGCCGGGCTGGGCAAAGCGCGGGGCCTGCATAGTTGCCGATTTAAAATTGGTATTTCCCAATCCTCCTCGACCACCTTTCACCAGAATTTTTGTTTCCTGATCTTCGGTAATTTCAAAAAGAAATTCACCGGTTTCTGCATCTTTAGCCACAGTTCCGAGTGGAACCTCCAGAATTACATCATCTCCGTTTGCACCGGTAGAAGTCATTTTACTTCCCGATTCGCCATGGCCAGCATAAATGTGTCGCTGGTATTTCAGGTGAAGCAATGTCCACATCTGGGCGTTTCCTCTCAGGATTACATGTCCGCCACGTCCGCCATCTCCACCATCGGGGCCTCCTTTGGGTTCGCCTTTTTCTCTGCGGAAATGCGCTGAACCAGGCCCTCCGTTACCCGACCGGGCATATATTTTAACGTAATCAACAAAATTTGTATCAGCCATTCTAAAAGTTTCAAGTTTCAGGTTTCAGATTCGGGGTTGCCATTTGAGGTTTATTTTCAAGGCAAATCGAGAATCTTCCTGACCATTCAATTATTTTTTGAGGGGACGAAGTTAAACAAAAAAAGACGAATGGCTAGTTAACCATCCGTCTTTTCTATTTATTATCAGAATCTTATAATACAGAAACAGTGTCGATCAAACGTTGTGCAATTTCGTCGATCGATCCCATACCATGAATTTTATGGCATTTGTTCTGAGCCATGTAATAATCTTTCAAAGGCATGGTTTTTTTGTTATATTCCTGGATGCGGTTTTCAATAATCGAAACATCCTGATCATCAGGGCGGCCAGATGTTTTACCGCGGCTCAGCAGACGGTCGATCAGCTCCTGTTTTTCAACTTCGAGACACAGCATTCCTGAAACGGGAGTTTCGTTTTCATCGAGCAGTTTATCGAGTGCTATTGCCTGTTCAACTGTTCTGGGGAATCCGTCGAAAATGAATCCGTTGGCATCTTTATTTTCCTGAAGTTTTGATTTGATCATTTCGATCACAATCGAATCAGGGACAAGAAAGCCTTTATCCATATAACTTTTGGCTTCCAAACCGAGGGCTGTCTCTGCTGCAATCTGGCTGCGAAGCAAATCACCTGTTGAAAGGTGAATCAGCTGGTACTTCTCGATCAGAAAGTCGGCCTGCGTACCTTTTCCTGCACCAGGCGGGCCAAATAAAACTAAATTTAACATTTGATTTTGGGTTACTTTTTTTCGGTTACTTTATAAATGTCGATCAAATTGCGACCTCTCCCGTTGTAATCCAGACCGTAACCAACTATAAAATCATTTGGAATTTCAAGTCCAATGTAATCAAGTTGTATTTTAACCTGAAGCGCGTCGGGTTTTAAAAGTAAAGTTGCAATTTTGACTTCTTTAGGGTTCTTGGCTTTTATTTGTTCAATGGTATTTGCTATAGTAATGCCCGAATCCACAATGTCTTCAAGAACAATTACAGTACGTCCTGAAAGATCTTCGTTTAATCCAATCAACTGTTTTACCTCTCCGGTGGTTTGGGTGCCAGAGTATGAGGCTAATTTTATGAACGAAATTTCGGCATCGAGCAGCGAAATGCGTTTGAAAACTTCAGCAGCGAACATGAATGAACCGTTCAGAATGCAGAGGAACAATGGATTTTTGTCTTTGAAATCGTTGTTCATTTTTTCTGCCATTTCTTCAACGATTGACCTGATCTTTTCGTAAGTAATGAAAAGTTCAAACTCTTTGTCATGTATAGTTACGTTTTTCATACGCGGGTATTTTGAATCAATTTGGTTTTTGTGAGTTATTTTCAATTATTTTTGGATTGAAAAATAAAGCGACAAAGTAACAAAACTAATTTCTATTGAAAAAATTAAATTCTGAAAAGATGGAACCAAAAGTGAGTATTATAATGGGAAGTACTTCCGATTTGGGAGTGATGGAAGCTGCCGCTAAAGTGTTGGATGAGTTTGAGATACCGTTTGAAATTAATGCTTTGTCGGCTCACCGTACTCCTGAAGCGGTTGAAGCTTTTGCTAAGGGCGCGAAAGCTCGTGGAATACAGGTAATTATTGCCGCTGCCGGAATGGCTGCTCATTTGCCGGGAGTTATCGCTGCAATGACTACACTTCCTGTGATTGGCGTGCCAATCAACGCATCGCTGAATGGTCTCGATTCTCTTTTGGCTATAGTTCAGATGCCTCCAGGAATACCGGTTGCTACTGTTGCCGTTAACGGAGCTCAAAATGCTGGTATTCTTGCTGTTCAAATGATCGCACTTGGCGATGCCGAACTTGCGGCAAAACTTGAAGCATTTAAAGTTAACCTGAAAACAAAAATTGAGAAAGCAAATAATGAGTTGGCCCAAATAAAATTCAGATATAAAACAAATTAGAATTGCTGACTTGACTCATTAACAAAATATTTGTAACTTGTATGAGGTAAATGAATTCCTGATTTCGTATCGGGAATTTTTTTTTATAACAATGTTATGAAATTGTTACTGATTTTGCTGACAGTTAATTTGCTCGTATTTACACCTCATAAGAGCCATGGACAAGAGGTTTTTTCGGCTGGCTCGCGTAATGAATCGCTTGCCGGAGCCTCAACTGCATTAACTGGTAGCTGGTCCGTTTTTGGGAACCAGGCAGGATTGTCGTCTGTCGGAGGTTTGGTAGCCGGAGGTTCTTTTCAGAATCGGTTTTTGGTAAATGAGTTGTCGAGTAGAGCTGGTTTTATTGTTGTACCTGTTCAAACATCGTGCTTTGCTTTTTCGATGTCACAATTCGGACAGAATCCGTTCCGACAGGAAAGATTTGGCTTGTCATACGCCCGAAAGCTTGGAGAACGATTGAGTTTTGGTATGCAGTTTAATTGGTACCGTCTGTTTCTGTCAGAAGAAAACCGGATGACTGGTTCTTATGGAGCTGAGTTTGGATTACAGTATCAGCTGACTTCCGACCTGAAAGTTGGTGTTCATACCGTGAATCCCTACCAAACCAGCATTAAATTATCCTCCGAACGATATACTTATCCCTCATATTTACGGGTTGGCGCTTTTTATAACCTCTCCGAAGTATTTAGCCTAACCACCGAACTCGAAAATGATTTTTCTGATCATTTCGTTTTGAAGACAGGCTTTGAATACAGCATTCTGAAAAAGATTTTTGTGCGTGGTGGTGTTTCCGGAAAGCCTTATCGCATCTCTGCCGGATTTGGGTTCGACCTGAAAAAGCTTACTCTTGATTTGGCAACAACCTATAATCAGGATTTAGGTCATTCCCCATCTGTTTCCTTTCAATACAATTTCTGATGAAAAGCATTGGGTTAATCATATTGATACTTTGTTTGACGGTGATTGCAAACGCACAAAATCCGGTAATGAATCAAATTACTGAAGATTTGCTGGAGTCGGCAGGCGAAAATATGAGCGACGATACCGATATTCAGGAAATTCTGGATGATCTGGAAGGGTTCCTGCAAAATCCGTTGAAAATAAATCAGGCCACAAAAGATGATCTGATGCGCCTACATTTGTTATCGGATGTTCAAGTTGACGGCTTGTTGAAGTATCGTGAAAAAACAGGAACTATTTATAGTCTTTTTGAATTGATTGCTATCGACGGTTTTACTCCGGAATTTCTGCAAAAGATGGAGCCGTTTGTATCATTTGATGTAATGCAGGAAAGTATAGGAAAGAAAAGATCTTCAACGGATTTGCTTGCGCGGTCAACCCGGATATTTAACTCAGAACCTACGGATCAAGATAAATATGAAGGTTCTCCGGAAAGATTTTATTTCCGCGTCAAACATTTCTCGAATCGTTTTGAGTATGGTTTGGTTACTGAGAAAGATCCGGGTGAAGCTTTTTTCAGGGGATCGAATAACCACGGATTCGATTACACCAGTGCATATGCTAATGTTAGTTTCGGTGGTAATGAAATGTATTTCGGCGACTACCATGCGCGATTTGGGCAGGGATTAGTTTTGTGGCAAGGCTTTTCAATGGGGAAGTCGGCCGAAACAACCCAGATATTCCGATCGCAGCAAGGTATCCGTTCGTATTCTTCGACTGACGAGAATCAGTTTTTTAGGGGAACTTCAGCAAAACTTACCTTCCGGAATTTTACTTTTTCCCCATTTGTATCGCTGCATCAGATTGATGCCAATTTGGACACAATCAACAATGTGCCTACGTTTGGGGCATTCCAAACTAGTGGTTATCATCGTTCGGGATCGGAATTAACCGGCGAAAATTCACTGGAACAATTTGCCACCGGAGCTCATACAACTTATTCGGTGGGATCGTGGTCGGTTGGTGTAACTGCGGTGTATAATCGTTTCGACGCTTATATGGACAGAAGCGATGAGCCATACAATCAATTTCTTCCGGAAGGGAAGGAGCATTTTACCGCTGGACTTGATTGGAAAGGTTCTCTGAAGAAAGTATTCTTTTTTGGCGAAGCTGCATTAAGCAAGAATTCAGGAAAAGCCATCCTGACCGGGATAATGATGAATCCAACATCGAATGCCGAATTTTCGTTGCTTTACCGGAATATCAACAAGTCGTATTTCAGTTTTTTAGATCGG
>JAJZSZ010000213.1 GCA_021849365.1 Bacteroidota bacterium
AAAACCGAATATCCCAGATACTCTATCTCATATTCGGATTTAATCTGAAACTGAAATGACAGATCGATGATTTTCTCGAGAAACGGCTCAGCAATCAGGTAATTTTGCTGTTTCAGTACTCCCGCTATCCATTGCTTGTTGGCATTGTTCAGACTTGGTTTACGAATCATCTGTATGCCACGGCCCGACGAGCTTAAGGGTGCCTTCAGAACCAATGGGTTTTGTTTCTCAAGCAATAATTCAATCTCGTCGAGGCTGGAAATTTGTTGACCAATCAGTTCTTTTGTTACAAACCAATCCGGATGATCTTCGTCCAACAGGTTGTTTAAAAAATCGAGAGCGGCTGAACGTTCAAATAACGATTTGTGTTTTTCATCCCAGTTAAAAACAGGACTTGCTTTAAAACCAGCCTGACATTTTCCTTTTAGGGTTTTCAACTTGAAATGTGCAGCAGGACTCCATCCCCAGGGAAAAATGGCATTGAAGATAGTGTCGGGCATTGTTTCAAGTTCACTCAAACCGAAAAATTTCGGCAAACTGAACCCCGCTTGCCTCAATGTTTCCAGAAATTCGACAGAAGGCTTGTTTTCTGTCAGAATAAAGTCGTTCTCTGATGCAAAAACAAATGGCAATATGGCTAAATCGTGCTCCATTTCCCGCAGCAGAAGCGGAGCCTGGTAGCTGAATGAGCCGTTGGCTACAGCCAGTTCGCAGGTTGAGTTAAAGTAATAGATATTTCCCAAAGTCATATTGTTTCGCAGTAATCAGGCGACAAATATAGATTGGAATAGTCTTTTTTTAGAATTAACGTAAAATAAACATCGAAATATTTTGATTTGTAAAAATAGAATATACATTTGCATCGGAATGATATTTAAAGATCATTAAGTCTTTTAATTTTATGAGAAGCAATCCATCTGAAATAACAAAAATGAATACCTGTTGTAGCATGAATAACATGATGTGCATGTGTATGTGTTTTTGTTTAACTTTTCAGAAGGAGGCTGTTGTATAAATGAATTTTTAGCCCAACGTTGATATATCAAGCCCTTCTGAAAAATCAGAGGGGCTTTTTTTATGACTAAAAACAGCATTCAGATGAGCGAAAAATCGTACCGAAGTATTATCAAATCAGTTTCATGGCGAACCATTGGTACTATCGATACCATTGTTATTTCTTTTCTGATTACCGGAAAAGTAACTCTTGCCCTTTCGATAGGTGGCGTGGAAGTATTCACCAAAATGGCCTTGTATTATTTCCACGAACGTGCCTGGAACCGCATCAGTTTTGGTAAAATCAAGAAAGTTGATTCTGATTATCAAATATAGTTAAACATGGCAAAGAATTTTTTACCGATATCAATCGATATTTCTGACAGCAAAATACTGATAATTGGTGGTGGACAAAGTGCGCTGAAGAAGATCAAAATCTTACAACGCTCGGGAGCTCAGCTTGAAGTTATTGCTGAAAATATTATCGACGAGGTATATGAAACGGGAGTTGTATGCTTCAAAAAAAGCTATGAAAAGAGCGATTTGAAAGGCTTCCTGATGCTGTATTCATGCACGAACAACGAAACCCTCGATCGCCAGATTGCCTCTGACGGGAAAGAAGCCGGAGTTTTGGTTAATATTCACGATAATCCAGCGCTTTGCCAATTTGTTTCTCCTGCCATCTACCGAGATGGCAATATTTCGGTTGCCGTTAGTTCGAATGCCGAGAATGTTTACGAAGCTATTCGTTTACGAAATCAGATTCAGGAATATTTGGAAAATCTTAAAAACATAAAAATATGAGTATTCAGTTAAGTCCGTTAAACGACCAGCAATTAAACGCTTTGGCCAGTTTGGCTGGTGGTCTTAACCGCGAGCAATTGCTCTGGATAAATGGTTATTTCCAAGGTCTGCTGGCGGCAACAGCAACCAGTCAGCCTGCAATTGTTGCAGCGGCTCCTAAAAGCACCAAGCAGCTTAAAATACTTTACGGAACCCATACCGGCCGTAGTAAAACCCTTGCCGGAAAACTGGCATCAACTTTAGCCGGAAAAGGAATAGAGGTAGCAACTATTGCTTTGGATGAATATAAAACCAGGCAGTTGAATGCCGAAACTAACCTGGTTTTTATTGTGAGTACGCATGGCGAGGGCGAACCGCCAGCAATGGCCGAAGATTTTCATAGTTTCATTACAGGGAAACGCGCACCGCAGTTGTCAAACCTGAATTATTCGGTTGTTGCGCTTGGCGATAAGAGCTATAAGTTGTTCTGCAAAACCGGGATCGATATCGATCAGTCTCTGGCCCGGTTGGGGGCAAAATCAATATTGCCAATTCTGACCCTGGATGTTGATTTTGATGAAGAAGCCGATCGCTGGATTAATGAATTTACCAATGTTTTTGCTGACCAACCTTCAGTTTCATCCAGTGCAGGTATTGTGCAAAATACGATTTCGGTAAGTTCTGTTTATACACGGAAAAATCCGTTCAAAGCAACAGTAATCGATAAAGTTAGGATTACAGGCCGTACCTCGGATAAAGAGGTTTATCATGTTGAACTTTCGCTTGAAGGTTCTGGAATTACCTATGAGCCGGGCGATTCGGTAGGTATATTGGCTAATAACCCGCCACAACTGGTTGATGCGATTATAGCTCATGCTGGTTTTGACCGGACCGAACTTGTAACTATAAAAGAAGGTACTTTCCAGCTAAAAGAAGCGTTGTCGGAACACCTGGAAATAACGGTTTTAAACCGCGAAGTGATCCAGAAATATCAGGAAAAGTCAGGAAATGAAAAGCTCAGGGAGATTGTTGCAAACGATCAGGAACTGGATAAATACCTTTATGGACACGATGTCCTCGATTTGATTGAAGATTTTTCGGCGTCTCTTTCCGCTCAGGATTTGGCTGATGTGCTAAGAGGCTTCCCGGCGCGGTTGTATTCCATTTCATCGAGCCAGGACGCTGTTGGCGAAGAAGTACACATTACTGTAGCAACAGTTCGATATTCAAATAAGGGGCGGAATCGGGGAGGAGCCTGCTCTACTTATCTGGCCGACCGTATTGAAGTCGATTCGCAGGTTTCGGTATTCATTGAAAAGAATCCGGCGTTTAAACTTCCGGAGAACGAAGAAACTCCCGTTATCCTTATTGGTGCCGGAACCGGTGTCGCTCCATTCCGCTCGTTTCTTCAGCATCGCGAAGCCAACAACCAGAAAGGAAAAACATGGCTGTTCTTTGGCGAACGGCGGTTCAATTCCGATTTTCTCTATCAGCTCGAATGGCAGAAATTGCTGAAAGATGGTTACCTCGAAAAAATTGATGTTGCCTTTTCACGTGACCAGGAAGAAAAGATTTATGTGCAGAATCGTCTGATTGAAAGACAGAAGGAGGTTTTTGAATGGCTGGATAATGGTGCCAATATTTACCTCTGTGGCGATATGAAGCAAATGGCCCGAGACGTTCAGGAATCTTTACTCCGGATTTTTGAAAATCAGGGCGGAATGACACCTGAGAAGGCGCTGGAATACTTGAAAACATTGAAAAAAGAAAAGCGCTTCCAGTTGGATGTTTACTAACGGAGCGAATGTTAAAAGATTTAAATAATTAGGAATTAATCAAAAATTTCGTGAACAATATAAGCATAAATGCGTATTTTGGTGGTATAAATACTTAGTTGTTCGCATGCATAAAAATATTAAAGATGAGCGATTACATTAACTGGGATGAACTTTCAGAACTGGAACGAATTAAGTATGAAAGTAATTATCTGCGGGGCACTTTGGTTGAAAGTCTTGCTGACCCCATAACCGGATCGATCGCGTACGCCGATACGCAGCTTTCCAAATTTCATGGCATGTATCAGCAGTTCGACCGCGACCTTGAAAAAGAGCGTAAACGCCAGAAGCTCGAGCCTGCCTACTCTTTTCTGATTCGGGTTCGTGTTCCGGGAGGTGTGGTAACACCACAGCAGTGGCTTAAACTTGACAGTTTATCTGATCAATATGCCAATCACACCTTAAAGTTGACCACACGTCAGGCCTTTCAGTTTCATGGGGTAATCAAATCGAACCTCAAAAAAACAATCCAGGGAATAAATTCTGTTTTGCTTGATACCATTGCTGCCTGTGGCGATGTCAACCGAAATGTAATGAGCCATCCAAACCCGGCCGAGTCACAGTTGCATGCTGAAGTGGCCGAGGTTGCCTGTCGAATCAGCGAACATTTATTACCATCAACCACGGCTTATCACGAAATATGGCTAGATCAGAAACTGATTGCTGATAGCAAAAAGGATGTGGAACCCATTTACGGCGACCGCTATCTTCCCCGTAAGTTCAAAATAGCAGTAGCTATTCCTCCCTATAACGATTCTGACATTTTTTCGCAGGATCTGGGTTTTGTTGCGATTGTTGAAAATAACCGAATTGCAGGTTACAATGTGCTGGTTGGTGGAGGTATGGGAACAACCTTTGGGATGCACGAAACCTATCCACGACTGGCTGATGTGATTGGTTTCTGTACTCCGGAACAGGTTGTCGATGTGGCCGAAAAAGTGGTATTGGTACAACGCGACAACGGTAACCGCCAGAATAGAAAACTTTCCCGCCTGAAATATACCATCGATCGCATGGGAATAGACAGTTTTAAAGCTGAAGTATATAAATACCTTGGCTATGAACTTCAGGAGGCGAGAGATTTTGAATTTACCCGCAATGGCGACCGCTTGGGCTGGAAAAAAGGTGACGATGGAAAATGGAGTCTGACACTTTTTGTTGAAGGTGGCCGGGTGGCTGACCGAAACGGTTTTAATCTGAAAACTGCACTTCGGCAAGTGGCCGGGAATATTTCAGGACAATTTATCCTTACCGGAAACCAGAATGTAATTATTGCGAATGTTTCGGCTGATGAGAAAAAGAAAGTTAATGAGATACTCAAGAAAAACGGGGTATTACCTGGTGAAATTTCAGGTTTGAGGCAAAACTCCATTGCATGTGTAGCGCTGAACACCTGCGGTTTGGCATTTGCCGAGGCCGAACGATATTTGCCCACGCTAGTCACAAAAATAGAATCGATTCTTAATCAGCATGGTCTGTTTAAAGAAGAAATTGTGATCAGAATGACTGGTTGCCCGAATGGCTGTGGCAGGCCATACCTGGCCGAGATTGGCTTTGTCGGGAAATCGGAAGGACATTATAATTTATATCTGGGCGGAAATTTCAACGGAACCCGCCTCAATACACTTTATCGGGAAACACTTACAGAAGATGAAATTCTGGCCGAATTGACGCCCGTTATTGCAGATTATGCCTCGAACCGGAGTGAAGGTGAAAAGTTTGGCGATTTCGTTATTCGAAAACAATACGTGAAAGAAATATTAAAAGGAAGCGACTTTAAACATTAAAATTAGACAAATGAAAACACCAGTATTTTTTATTGGCGAGAAGCTCTCAGCAGTTACTCGCCAGTGGTTGCAAAAGCAACACATACAATACATCGAACAACCGTTTTTGCGCACCGAGTATAAAAAACCAAATCTTTCGTTTTTCGGAACAATGGCCAATACGCCGAAACAATGGGTAATTACCAGCGTTTATGCGGCTCACTGGCTCGAACGATTTCAGACTCAAATCGGTTTGGGTTCTTCCGATCGTTTATATTGCTGGTCCGACAGGCAAGCTGAGGTATTGCGAAAGCTTAATCTTCCGGTAATTGTTTCATCATATTCCAATATCCCGGAGCTGGCTGAGAATGTAATCAGCGGAAATCGAGGCGATTCGGTTTTGTTTTTGCATGGCGACAAACTGCACAACGAGATAACCTCTGTATTTTCCACATTTGCCATTCAATATTCCGAAGTTGAAGTATATAAGAATACACCAATCGAGAAATTCGTAAACGGAATTTTCGACGCATACTTGTTCTTTAATCCGTCGAGTATTGATAATTTTAAGGCTTCGGGCAATTTTACGAATCCAACTTCGCTTATTCTGGCCAACGAAAATTCAACTGCACGTGCTGCCTGGCGTGTTTTTGATAATAAAGTTTACCTTTCGCCTGAACAGGAAGAGCTGTTATTTGTTCAGGATTCGGTAGCTCGTTGGAAAGAAGAAAATAAATAGCGGATGACGAAAAGAACGGTTTCGATTTTGGGATGTGGTTGGCTGGGAGTTCCTCTTGGCCGGTTTTTGGCTGATCGGGGATTCATGGTAAAAGGATCGGTGACTAATGCCAATAAATTTGACTCGCTGAAAACTGCCGGAATTTTACCTTTCCGGGTCATGATTGACGAAAGCGGTATTGAGACCGATAATACCTCCTTTTTCGAAACTGATGTACTGATAATCTCGATTCCACCTAGGCGTATCGAAGGAATTGAACGAATATTCCCGGCCCAGATAGCTCAGCTTATCCCGGTTATTCTGAAATATGAAATCAGGAAAGTGATATTTATTTCGTCAACTTCGGTTTATTCTGAAAACAGACAAAAAGCAAAGGAGACTGATGTGCTTTCACCGGATAAAGCGAGTGGAAAAGCTCTGGTGGTGGCAGAGAATCTGCTTAGAAACCTGATTGATTTTGAAACAACAATCATTCGGTTTGGCGGGTTGATTGGCGCTGACCGTAATCCAGCGCGATTCCTGCTGAAATCAGGTGTGCCGGTGGCGAATGTCCCGGTAAACCTTATTCATCAGGACGATTGTATCGGAATTATAGCGGCTATTATTAATCAGGAACTTTGGGGCGAAACTCTGAATGCCTGTTGCCCCGAACATCCGATGAAACGCGATTTTTACGGGAAAGCCGCAGAAATCTCAGGTTTGCCCTTGCCAGATATTTCTGATGTAGATGAAGATTATAAAATAGTTGACAGCAGTAAATTAAAGCGGTTACTGAAATACAAATTCAAATACAAAAGTCCGTTGGATTACCTTGAAAGCCTGACGTTGGGGCAAAAGACTAAAAAATAAAATGACAAGTCTGAAACCATTCAATCCATCTGTCCTTCAACCCATCAATTCATTCTCATGAGCTCTCTCATATCTATAGTTGGCGCGGGTCCCGGCGATCCTGAATTGCTTACATTAAAAGCATATCAACGTATTCAGGAGGCTGATTACCTTTTGCACGACGCCCTCATTAGCGATGAAATTTTGAATCTTGCCAAACCCGAAGCCCGGCGCATTTACGTTGGAAAAATTTATCAGGATGGGCAGGATCAGACTGAACGTCAGGAATGGATTAATCAGCTGATCATTGAACTGGCTGGAAAAGGGCAAAAGATTGTCAGGCTAAAATCGGGCGATCCAATGATTTTCGGTCGTGGGGCCGAAGAAATCAGATTTTGCATTGAAAATAACCTGGATTACGAGGTGATTCCCGGTGTAACATCGGCGCTTGGAGCTGCCTCTTTATATGGTATTCCTCTTACCGAACGTGGAAAAAACAGCATGGTACTGTTTGGTACCGGCCATTATTGCGATGGCGATTTTTGTGATCTGGAGACCTTTGTTTCGGTGCTAAAATCGGGTTCTCCCATCATTTTTTTCATGGGTTTGAATAAACTGGTGA
Organism: Bacteroidota bacterium; assembly: GCA_021849365.1. Taxonomy (GTDB): domain Bacteria; phylum Bacteroidota; class Bacteroidia; order Bacteroidales; family Prolixibacteraceae; genus Aquipluma. The sequence goes on from JAJZSZ010000213.1 coordinate 7,567, forward strand.
AACTGTCTGAAAGGCTGATGGACCGATCTGTTTCGCCGGAAGTTAAAGTTCAGATTCTAAGTAAAGTTTCGCAACCCGACACTGTCGCGTTTGAAAGTACACTTGGCAAAGTTGCACTGCTTTTGGAAACCGAAAAACCGCCAATGCCGGCTTTGGTTATTATTGGCCGAAATGTGGAACGGCTTAATAACGGTTAATCGGTGACATCGGGCTCAAAGAAACTCCATTGAATTGCTGGATTGTGTCTTCTTAGTTCTAGT
>JAJZSZ010000214.1 GCA_021849365.1 Bacteroidota bacterium
TTGTGTTTTCACCGGTTCCGAAGGGTTTGTTGGCCTGTCAGGGTAATTGTCGCTTTTAGTTTTGTCGGCACAGCCAAAAAGCAATATCAGTAAAGAGAATAGTAGGTTCATATTTTTCATTTTAAGTTTCATATAAAATCTGTTCATTCAACCAAAAGCTTATTTATTTTACAATCAATTGATTGATATTTGTTTTTGAGTTTCTTACCTGTACGATGTACGATCCGTGTCTGAAATTACTAAAATCGATTTCAATTCGAGATGTGTTCCCGGTAAATGTTTTGGAATAGAGGACTTTGCCCGAAAGTTCGACAATCGAAACGTCGGTATCCTGATCATCGATGTTCGTTTCAATATAAAGTTTGTCGGTAACCGGATTCGGATAAATTCGTTGCCCATCAAAGCTTGGTCTGGAAATCAGGGTTGTTTGTCCGGCGTTGGTTATTTCCAGCCAGTTCAGGTTAAACATGCCTTTACTGGTGTACAGCTGTAATTTGTGTTTTCCTGAAGTTAAACGCAGGGTTGTTTGCAGGGTTTTCCAGTTTTGCCATCCTCCGGAAGATGCTACAGAAACGGTCTGCAGTGTAGTGTTGTTTTCGCGGAGTTCAAGGCTGGTCGAAGCATTGGCCGATATGCGAAAATACACTGTGTAATCGCCTGTTGATGGAACATCGATGTTGTATTGCAGCCAGTCGCCGGCATCAATCCAGCCTACATTTGCAATTCCTGAAACATCGCTGGTCGCTTCGATTGAAATACCAGACATGACCGAATAACTTTCGGCTTCAATCCGGGCTGGGATAGGAGAGTAGCTGTTGGGATCGTGAACCGGGTTGTAATTCACGTAAAGTTGTCCCAACTCGGTTAATTTGCCCGATTGCGCATCAAAAAGGTCGATGTATGGCGAACTTCCAGTCCGGTTACCGTTAAACCACGAATAGCGAAAGACCATAGGTTCACTTTCGAGGTAATCCAACGCACCCAGAATGAGTCCTTTTTGCATCGCAAGCGTGATGTTGGCCTGGTCCCAGCAGGCAAATTCGGTAAGCCAGATGGGTTTATTATACTTTTTGAATTGGTTGATGTAATCGGCCAGGGCGCCTGAGTAACACATGTAATTGTGAACCGCAATATAATCGACCTGGCAGCTGGGACACGCGGCGAAAAAGGCGTCGAGGTATGCTATAGGGTTTGAATAGGTAACACCATTTTCCTGCACCGGATCGCCTGAGTAATTCACGGCAGGTCCAACAATCTTAAGCCCGTAATCTTTGGCTATTTTTTCAAGCTTTGGCCACAATGCTGCGGCTTCCGATGGTTTCAGGTTTGCCTGCGAAATGAAATTGGGCTCGTTAAAACCTAGCAGGTATTTGGCTTCAGGATGACTAGCATAATAAGCTCGAATACCGGCTTCGTTAAACGATTTGCCCCAGGCCATTGGCACAAAGTCCATCCCATAATTCTGGTAAACCATCGAAACCGTATTTTCAGGCTGGTAATACCAGTTGTACCACCACGAAACTCCTTTTGAAATGGCAGCCATATCCGCTTCCGATTGGTATCCATAGGCAATTCCCCGTTTGGTGCTTTTAGTTTGAGAAAAAGCATTTTCGGCGACAAATGTCAGGAGCAACAGAAGTGATAGTGTGCTGATTAAATGGTGTTTCATACAGTTTTAAAGCATGGTTCAGTGTGAAAACCCTTGTTCCTTTTAAAGAAAGAATCCTGACAGAACCCGAAAATCCTGTCAGGATGTTAGACCAATACCTCTTTTATAAACCTCCGTTATTTTTTCTGATAGACGCGAACATAGTCAACAACCATTGATCGGGGGAAAATAGTGTCGTCGATCCCTTGCTGACCTCCCCAGTTTCCGCCAATTGCGAGATTCAGCAATAGGTGAAACCGTTTGTCGAACGGCCATACGGGGTAACCTTTACCTTCATTCTTAAATGTAAAAATCAGTGTATTATCGACATAAACCCTATATTCAGAAGCTTCCCATTCGAGAATGTAGTTGTGAAACTGGGTATAACAATCGGAAATAGTTGTTTTACCACTTTTTTGAGTGCCAAGCACATGGTTGTACGATTGTGTATGAGCTGTTGCAAGGATTACATTGGGATCATATCCAACGGTTTCCATGATGTCGATTTCGCCGCTGGCAGGCCAGTTACCATATTCCCAGTCGGTAGGCAGCATCCAGATTGCAGGCCAGGTACCTCTTCCGTCAGGAAGTTTTGCGCGAACTTCTACTTTGCCATAGAGCCAGTCGCCTTTCGATCGGGTAACCAATCGGGCCGACGAATATTTTTTTCCTTCGATGTTCTCTTTGTGGGCTGTTATGTATAAGTAGCCATCTTTAACTTCCGAATTTTTAAGCTGACCGCTGGTGTAATACTGGGCTTCGTTGTTTCCCCATCCCGAAGCATTTCCTTCAGTATCATAACTCCATTTTTTGCTGTCGGGTAACCCACTGTAATTAAACTCATCGCTCCAAACCAGTTCGTAGGTTCCGGAGGTTGTTCCGGTTCCGGGTTTCACACCGGTAGGTTCCGATTTGTTTTCTTTGGCACAGCCCCACAACGATGTTGAGCAACAGAAAATTGTTAAGAAGAGCAAACGTTTCATGCCAGTTTTTTTTGTTGTTAGAAATAACTCCTGCAAATCCGGATCACCGGACTGCAGGAGTTTAATTGCCAGTTTATTATTCAAAATCTATTTAATAGTAGCTGATTTCAAGCCTTCAACGTGAGGTCCTGAAAGTTCGTCGAAATAGAATTTGTGAGTTCCGTCACCAACTCCCGGATTCAGCATGATGCGTACAACATTGTAGAAATCGTGGCTGAATTTGTCGGATGTTGTAACATCGCTGGTGAAAATATCGCCAGTCCAGTCCCATCCAGCTGAAACACCGGCAAAGTTGTACTCGGCAATTTCCCAGGTGTTGTCGTTTTTAATGGTATAAATCAGGTCGGCAGTACCGGTTTGCCAGGCGTTTCCGCCACGGTCGGTATTTTCGAGTTTCATCAGCACTTTATCTCCGGCTTTCCCATAAACCATGATTTTGAAGATATGCTGCGAACGAAGATCGAAACGGTACCCTGGAGCCAATTGCATGTATGCGTTTGCCCATTGTTGGTTGGTTTTCGAGTAGAAAGCAACTTTAGTCGATTTGTTTGGATAAATCTTCGAAGGGTTATCGACAATGCTAAGACCGCAATCCTGACCCTGAACCTGAGCCATCATAACTTCGCTGAAATCGTTGTAAGTAACCATCATATCAAGCAGGAATGGTACGTAGCTTGGGTGGTTCGCAGCAACTTCAACCGATTTGTTTGTAGTCAGTGTTTCGTTAGATGTTGTTACAGTAACAGAAACATTATAGGGACCTTTACGCATGTAAGTGTTTACCAAAGAGGCGTTGGCATCAGTAGTTTCTTTAACTGTACCGTCACCAAAGTCAACTTTAACCTTTGTGATAGACAAACCAGCCGGAATCACAATGTTGTTAAGTTTCACTCCATATTCATTCACATTGGCAGTTGGATCAACCGAAACATTAAAAGTTACTTTTGGTTTCACATATCCTTTCGGGATTAATTGATAGTGCCATGCGTTACCTTCAACACGGTCGATGGTAACCAGTTCGAGTTTATTTTCAGAAATGCTCAGAATTTCATACGATCCGTTGGTTGCACCTACGTCGAAACATGGGAACATTGGAGTTGAACCGGACAATGTCAGGTACGATTTGCCATTCTTTTCTTCGATGAACCAAGTTCCCGGAGCAGGATTATAATCAACGATGAAGTCAGTGTCAAGCTCGGTTGGATTGCTGTACCCTGTGCTGGTTTTAACAAAGCCTTTTACGTAGCTTTTACCGTGGTTAGTCAATGTCGCAGCAAAACCGGTGATTTTGAAGTTGATTTCGTCATCGTACATTACTTTAACTGCAGCTTTGGCCAGCGGACCAGCAGCCCACCATTCCAAACCAACTGTTCCGGCAGGACCTACGCCAATGTGGCCTGTTGCCAAACTATCGAGAACCCACGTTTTACCATTTACTGCATTAACACCACCACTTAAAGCGATGAATTTAGCGTCGGTAAAAATGGAATAGTCAGTTTTTGTCTGAGTTATTTTTTTCGATTTTGTAGCAGTACCACCTCTTGTAATCAAAGTCATGGTAACGGTGTATTCGCCGGGCAGCGGATAGGTTGCAGTTGGCGAAGCTTCGGTCGACTTGCTTCCATTGCCTAAATCCCACGAAACAATACCTGTAATCTGCGAGGTGTTTGCCAAAACAAACTTGAAGTCGTTTGCCCCTTTTGTGATGGTGAAGTCAAGCTGAGCTTCAGTTGGTGCCTGTCCTATATCAATGGAGCCATCCATTTCGGGTTTGCATGCAAACATAACCAGAATGAGTGCAGCCAAACCGACAAGCTTTTGCATATATTTCATTTTTCTCATTTTCGTAATTTTTAAATATTCGATAAAAACTCTTCGGATGCCTTTTATTTATATGCCGGAACCATTTGTTTCAGCACGCCGCTGTTGGTATTTCTGATTTCGGCAGCCGGAATCGGGAACATACCCCAGGTTGTTGCTTTGAATGTTCTAGGCGTAAAATCGGCCGGGTTTGGAATGCCCTGTGGCACGTTGAAACTGGCGTTGATTTTAGCTGCAGCATAGTCGTTTCCTCTTCTTAAAAGATCCCATTTACGCAAACCTTCACCGCCAAATTCAACACGACGTTCGTGGTAAATATTGTCGAGTGTAACGCTGGCTAAAGCAGCACCTGCACCAAGTGAACGAGTTCGTACCTGGTTGAAATAATTGGTTGCTTTGGCTGGATTGTCGGTAAGGAATAATTCGGAAGCCATCAAAAGTACGTCGGCATAACGAATGTCGATGAAATTACGTGGAAAGTTGTGACTTGGGTCACCACCTGATCCGATGTAAGCGCTGAGGGCCATGTATTTCTTGTTGAAATAGCCTGTATTCATGAATGCCTTGTTGTACTTGGTCAGTTTTACATCGGCGTTGTACAGGGTAGCATCCTTACGTGGGTCACCAGCTTCAAATTCGTTGGCCAAACTCCAGGTAGGAACAGCAAATGACCATCCCGGATAAACCGAAGCATCGCCTTCAGGGTTACGTACGCTTAACCAAACGCAAGAGAAGTTACCATTGATTCCCCAGCCACCCCAGTCGCCTGATTTAGCTTTTTCAGAATATTGAATTTCGAGCAACGATTCTTTGGTATTTTGGTTAGCCCAACTCCACAAATCGTTGTAGTTTGGAAGCAACGAATAAGCATTGCTTGAAATTACTTGTTCCAATGCGGCCTGTACATAGGCTTTATCTATAGTTGTTTTGCCGTCAGTCCATGCCGAAACACCCATAATTGGTTTGGCAAACCCTTCGTGGTACAGGTAAATACGTGCAATTAAAGCCTGAGCAGCACCTTTCGAGATACGTCCTTTTTCAGCAGAGCTGATCTGAACTGGTAATACAGGAACTGCTTTAAGCAGATCGCTTGCAATTTGTGTAAATACTTCAGTCGGAGTGTTCTGTGGTAAAGTTTTGTAGTCTTCAACACTTGGCAATACTTCGGTAATAATTGGCACATATCCGTAATGACGAACTAAATCCCAATAGAAATAAGCACGAAGGAATAAAGCTTCGCCTTCCATTCTTTCTTTCAGGCCTGAAGTTTTCCAGTCGATATCGGCTTGTTTCTGAAGGTACAAATTCGCTCTGTAGATACCAGAATAACAACGATTCCATAAGTCGCTTGATGAGTTGTTTTCAGGAGTCATGACAAACATTTCCATGTCCTGCCACTGGCTCATATCCGAAATGTTTGATCCACCGCAAAAAGCATCATCCGAGAAAATGTCGGACATTGTTGGGACAAACTGCCAGTTTTGCACCGAGTAGGCATCGTAAACTGCTGTTAAAGCCAAAAGAGCCTGCTCTTCTGATTTATAATAGTTAGCTTCAACCTGGCCTGTTTTGGGCTCCAGTTCAAGGAATGACTTTGAACAGGAAGTGTTTCCCAGAGCTAAAGCCAAGAATGGGATCACATATATTAAATTCTTTTTCATCTTTTCAAATTTTAAATTTTGGCTTTATTAAAATGTAATGTTAACACCTCCAAGGATGGTGCGCGATTGTGGGTAAATACCGTGGTCGATTCCGTTGCTGAATACGCCACCACCAATTTCCGGATCGTAACCTTTGTAATTTGTGAAAGTCAGCAAGTTTTCGGCAGTCACATATAAGCGAAGGTTTTTAATCTTCAGGTATTCGGTAACAGTTTTTGGCAAGGTGTAGCCTAAAGTGATGTTACGAAGTCTGACATAGCTTCCGTCGTGAATGAAGAAATCGCTCACTGTTTTCATATTCTGGTTGTCGTCAACAAAAGTTACACGAGGGTAATAGTTTGATGTACCAGGGCCAGTCCAACGATTCAGCCAATCGGCACGATAGTTGGTTCCGTTCATGTCGTAACGTCTTGTTGCATCGTAAACTTCCTGACCTAAGGCTGCATAAACAAACATGTTCAGGTCGAATCCTTTGTATTCGAGGTTCAGGTTTAAACCACCTGTAAAGTCGGGATAAGGTGAACCCATTGTTACGCGGTCGGCATCAGTGATTTTACCATCACCATTCTCATCAATAAATTTAATGTCGCCAGGTTTTGCGTTTGGCTGAATTTTAGAACCGGTTGATCCTACATAAGCGTTAATTTCATCCTGAGTCTGGAAAATACCGTCGGTTTTTATACCGTAGAATACGCCCATTGGTGTGCCAACAGCAGCATACAAAACGCCTGATTGTCCGAAACCTCCGTCGCCGCCTTGCAATCTTTTTTCTGCATTCTGAATATCCAGAACTTCGTTCTTGTTGTAAGCACCATTGATTGAAGCGTTGAAATATAGCTTATTGAACTGTTTCTTGTAGCTTACTTCACCTTCGAAACCTGAGTTACGAACCGATCCACCGTTAATGATAGGAGCAGAGTTTCCAACTAGCATTGGAACCGGAGCAGTTACCAACCAGTCTTTGGTTGTTTTTACATAGTAATCCAAAGTTACGCGAAGGCTGCTTCCGAGTGTTGCGAAATCAAGACCAATATTGGTTTGTTCCGAAGTTTCCCATTTCAGGGATGGGTTAGCAATACGTGTTGGCTGAGTACCGTTGTACTGAGTTTTGCTGTCGCCGAAATAGTAGATATTTTGGTTACCGATTATAGAAGTATATCCGAAGTTACCAATGTTTTCGCTACCGTTTTGACCCCAGCTGGCTCTTAATTTCAGAAGGTCAACACCCTGTACACCACTCATAAAGTTTTCTCTTGAAATAACCCAACCTCCGGCAACTGATGGGAAGTAACCGTATTTGTTTTCAGAACCAAAGCGGGAAGAACCGTCGCGACGAATTGTTGCTGTTAACATGTAGCGGTCTTTCAAATCGTAGTTGATACGACCGAACAACGAAGCTACAGTATGTTCAGAATAGCTTCCGCCTGTGCTTGCGCTTAGTGGGTTGGTTGCATTGTCGAGGTATGCATGGTCAAAATCATCGAAAATTACATCCGATTTTTCACCTGAAATATTTTGATACATGTCTTTGAAAGCAGTTGTACCAGCCATCAAAGTAAAGTGGTGAATATCCAATGTTTTGTCGAAAGTCAAAACGTTTTCAAAGTTCCATCTCGAATAAAGGTTCATGAGATCG
>JAJZSZ010000215.1 GCA_021849365.1 Bacteroidota bacterium
TAATCACAATGAAATGCCATGGCTGATAATTTACAGCCGATGGCGCCATTCGGGCAGCCTCGAGAATTTCAAGAATAAATTTGCGATCAACCCTTTCGCTGGTAAACGACCTGACCGAATACCGGTGCCTGATTACATTGTCAAATTCCATAACAAACCATTTTATTTTGGTGAAGCTTAAATTATATACAGCCACAAACAAAACCTTCGGCCATGCCTTCCAGTAACTGCGCAATTGCTTCTTTTTCCCGGTCGGTATCTTTACAGTCGCTGCATACAGGTAAATTAAACTGTCTATTCTTTTCAACCTGCTCCGGATCTACGGCTTTTCCGCACACAAAACACTGTCTGGCAAAATCTGTCATCATTTCGGAATTTTATCGAAGTTACGATGCTTCAAAGTTACGCGAATATTCCCGATTTAAGCCTTGATTATATCCGGTATTGACACAATTGTTCCTACTAAAAATTGTTTTTTCCTGATTTATTGTCAGTTATTTTCTTCAAAATGGCAATTCTGTCTGATGTTTAACCGTTTTTCTGAATGGCACGATAATCGTAAAAACCAACTCAAGATTTAAACATTATAACTACATTTGTGACTTTCGATTTTTGAACATTTAAAACCCAGATAATGGCATTTATAAACAAAATTCTAGGAGTATTTCTTGGGAACAAGGCAGACAAAGATATGGCCGAGATTGCCCCTTTGGTTGAATTAATCAAAAAAGAATACGAACGCATTAAGTTGCTTTCTTCCGACGAACTCAGAGCCGAATCGGCCAAACTTAAAGCATTAATCCAGGAACGCATAAAACCTGAAGAAGACCGGATTGCTGAATTGAAAGAACTTGTTGAAACGGTTGATATTCAGGAAAGTGAAAATATCTATCAGGAAATTGACAAACTCGAGGAAAAAATCGACGACAAACTTGAAGAAGTCCTGAATGAAATACTTCCAACAGCATTTTCGATAGTAAAAGCTACCGCTAAACTCTTTACTGAGAATGAACGCGTAATTGTAAAAGCTTCTGATTTTGACCGTGATTTGGCAACAACCCGCGGCAGTATTTCAATAGAAGGTGAAAACGCCGTTTGGTTAAACAAATGGACAGCCGGAGGAAACATGGTTACCTGGGATATGGTTCACTACGATGTTCAGCTTATCGGGGGTATCGTACTGCACCAGGGAAAAGTTGCCGAAATGGGCACCGGTGAAGGAAAAACCTTAGTTGCCACATTGGCTGTATTCCTAAATGCCTTAACCGGAAGGGGAGTTCACCTGGTTACCGTGAACGACTACCTGTCGAAACGTGACTCGGAATGGATGGGGCCAATTTATGAATTCCATGGATTAAAAGTTGATTGTATCGACAAGCACCAGCCAAACTCAGAAGGCCGCCGTAACGCCTATCTGGCTGATATTACTTATGGAACGAATAATGAATTTGGTTTCGACTACCTGCGCGATAACATGGCGATCAGCCCGCGCGACCTGGTTCAGCGGAAGCATCATTATTCAATCGTGGATGAGGTTGACTCGGTTTTGATTGACGATGCCCGTACTCCATTGATTATTTCCGGACCAGTACCGAAAGGTGAGAATCAGAAATTCGAGGAACTGAAACCCAAAGTTGAAAAGTTGTATGCAGCTCAAAGAAACCTGGCCAACCAGTGTTTATCTGACGCCAAACGTATCCTGACGAACCCCAATTCAACCAAGGAAGAAAAAGAGGAAGGTTCTGTTTTACTTCTTCGCGCACATAAAGGATTGCCCAAAAGCAAACCGCTCATCAAGTTCCTGAGTGAAGAAGGCATGAAAGCCATGATGACCAAAACGGAAAACTACCATATGCAGGATCATAACAAGCTCATGCATTTGATTACTGATCCGTTATACTTTGTCATCGACGAAAAACAAAATTCAGTAGAACTAACTGATAAAGGTATAGACCTGATTTCTGACGACGTTGACGATCCAACCTTCTTTGTTTTACCAGATGTTGGCTCTGAACTAGCTGAAATTGAAAACAATAAATCGCTTACAAAAGAGCAGGTTATTGAGAAAAAAGAAGAAGTACTTACCAATTATGCGATTAAGTCGGAACGTGTTCATACCATCAACCAGTTGCTGAAAGCCTATGCCATGTTCGAAAAAGACGTGGAATACGTAATCATCGACAATAAGATTAAGATTGTTGACGAACAAACCGGCCGTATCATGGAAGGCCGTCGTTATTCAGATGGTTTGCACCAGGCTATTGAGGCTAAGGAACATGTAAAAGTTGAAGCGGCTACCCAAACCTTTGCAACAATTACACTTCAGAACTATTTCAGGATGTACCACAAGCTGGCTGGTATGACCGGTACTGCCGAAACTGAAGCTGGTGAATTGTGGGATATCTATAAACTTGATGTAGTTGTTATTCCAACCAACCGCAAAGTTATTCGTCAGGACCGCGAAGACATTGTTTACAAAACAAAACGCGAAAAATATAATGCTGTTGTTGAAGAAATTGCCGAACTCAACCGGATCGGAAGACCAGTGTTGGTTGGTACAACTTCAGTTGAAATTTCGGAATTGCTCAGCCGTTACCTCAAAATGCGCGGTATTAAGCACAACGTACTGAACGCCAAGCTGCATGCTCGCGAAGCTGAAATTGTTGCCGACGCAGGTATGCGCGGAATGGTTACCATTGCCACAAACATGGCCGGTCGTGGTACCGACATCAAGCTTACGCCTGAAGTGAAAGAACTTGGCGGGTTGGCCATTATTGGTACCGAACGCCACGAGTCGCGCCGTGTCGACCGCCAGTTACGCGGACGTTCCGGACGTCAGGGAGACCCGGGTTCATCTCAGTTCTTCGTTTCGCTTGAAGACGATTTGATGCGTTTGTTTGGCTCTGATCGTATTACCGGAATCATGGACAAAATTGGTTTAAAGGAAGGTGAAATGATTCAGCACTCTATGATTACCAAATCAATAGAAAGAGCTCAGAAGAAAGTAGAAGAAAACAACTTTGGTATTCGTAAACGTTTGCTCGAATACGACGATGTGATGAATTCGCAGCGTGAAGTAATCTATAAAAAACGTCGCCATGCGTTATTCGGAGAACGTGTTGAAGTTGACATCCTGAATACCATGTACGATGTTATCGACAACCTGGTCAATGAACATCAGCAGAATGGCTCATTCGAAGATTTTAACCTCGAACTTATCCGTCTGATGTCGATTGAATCGCCAGTGAGCGAGCAGGAATTCCAACGAATGAAAGCTGAGGATATCGTTGAAAAAACTTATCACGAAATGGTATCGGCCTACACGCGTAGAATGGATGTTATTGCCAAACAAGCCTATCCGGTAATTCGGGATGTTTATGAACAGAAATCGCACTTGTACCAGAATATTGTTGTTCCAATTTCTGACGGAATGCACATCTACCAGATTATCACTAACCTTGAAAAAGCCTACAAAAATCAAGGAAAAGAACTGGTAAAATCATTCCAGAAACAAACATTGCTGGCAACCATCGATGATGCATGGAAAGAACAGCTTCGCGAGATGGACGACCTGAAACAATCGGTTCAGAATGCCACTTATGAGCAAAAAGATCCGCTTCTTATCTATAAGTTCGAATCGTTTAACCTGTTTAAGGTGATGATTACCAAGGTAAATAAGCAGATCGTTTCCATGCTGACCAAAGGACATATTCCGACTGTTGAACCTCAGCAGGTTCACGAAGGACACGAGCGTCGCGGATTGGATATGAGTAAGTTATCGACTTCAAAATCCGAAGTTCCGTCAGGAGCTCCAAAGCCGGAAGACACACGCGAACCACAGCATGTTCAACCAATCAGGGTTGAAAAAAGGGTAGGCCGCAACGATCCTTGCCCTTGCGGAAGTGGTAAAAAATTCAAATCGTGCCACGGTAAAGATCTGGTTGATTAAATAAGAAAAAGGGAAATTAAAGAACGGAAACCGAAAATCATGAGTTGCTTTTTCGGTCTCCGTTTTTAATTTTTTCCCGGAAATAATAATATTCCAACTAATCAAATCATAAACATGAATATACTTTCTTTCATTCACTGGAACGTTAGTCCCGAAATCTTCTCGCTTGGACCGCTTCATGTCCGTTGGTATGGACTGATGTTCGCCATTGGTTTTTTGTTTGGCTACCAACATGTTGAGAAAATGTTCAAGCACGAAAACCTTAATCTGAAATGGCTTGAAAGTCTGTTCATTTATATGATTGTTGCTACCGTAGTTGGAGCACGCCTTGGGCATGTTTTATTTTATGCGTGGGATTATTATTCGCAGCACCCGATAGAAATTTTATATGTATGGCAGGGTGGATTGGCCAGCCACGGAGGTACCCTGGGAATTTTGATTGCCCTGACAATCTGGAGTAAAAAGGTCTCGAAAAGAAACCTTCTTTGGGTATTAGATCGGGTAGTAGTTCCTACGGCTCTGGTTGCTGCTTTAATCCGCTTTGGAAACCTGATGAACTCTGAAATATATGGAGTGCAGACCTCTTTACCATGGGGATTTATCTTCGAACGCAATCAGGAAACGGTTGCCAAACACCCGACTCAGATATATGAATCATTGAGTTACATGTTAACTTTCGGAGTTATGCTCTATATGTATTGGAAAACTAAAGCCAAGGATTACGAAGGATTAATTTTTGGCGTGTTCTTTACGATGATATTTACGGCTCGCTTTTTCATCGAATTTATTAAGGAAGAGCAGGAAGCTTTTGAGAAAGGAATGGCTTTGAACATGGGACAGTTACTTAGTATTCCATTTGTAATTGCCGGGATTTATCTGGCCATTCGTGCCGTGAAAAAAGGTGTAGTGGTTTATAAAAACACGGCGGAATCCGGAAAGAAATAATTGTTTTTAAATACAATATAGAAAATCCCTGAAGTCAGTCGATTTCAGGGATTTTTTGTTTTATTGCCCGAAAAAATTAAATTACCAGAAGGAAAACTGGAATTTTTAATTTGCCAGGGTGATTCTTACCGCATTCATTCCCTTTTGTCCTCTTTCCAATTCAAAGAAAACGATTTGCCCTTCAGCTACATTTTCAGGAGCATTACTTACATGAAAGAAATATTTTTCAATACTGCCCATGTCTTTAATAAATCCATAGCCTTTCGATTGATTGAAATGCTCTACACGCCCTCTTAAAGGCGTAATTTCTTCTTTTTCGCGCTGAGGAGTAGAAACAATGATTTCGTTTACATCAATTTCCTGTTTGCTGTTTGGATCGGGTGGTGTGCTCGTTATCATACCATTTTCATCCACATAAGCAATCATGTCGTCTAAAGAGCCACTGCCGCTGCTGGCTTTGCGGCTTTCTTTCCGCTTTTGCTTGTCCTGACGTTTTTTCTCGCGTTTCTTCTCTAGCTCTTTTTTATTAAATGACATCGATCTACTCATACCTGTATTTTTGTGTTTATATACTCTAGTCCTAAATTACTATATTAAATCGGTTTCTGCTAGTCAAAACCGAAATTACGAATGTAATGATCTCCAGTGGTTTGGAGACTACAACAAGAAAGTTGATTTTGATGTCGATTTTGACGATGAACAGGCCCTCCCGGAAGGTAGAGCGAAGCATTGCTAAGAAAGATTCAATAAAAAACTTGATTGTCAATGGGGTAAAGGTATGAAAATATCTGGATTTTACCCCGATGAAACATCTAACAACCCAAATCATTGATAGAAAAATAAAAGATGAAGATAAATTTGTCTTATCTTTCATATAAAATTCAACAGGTTCAATGCAAGTTGACGCTTGAAATGGTGTTGACCTATAAAAAATCGAATACGGTTTGGTTGAAATGTCGGTTCTTTTTAATACCCGTCATTATTTGGTGCAGATTGCAATGGCCTGGAGATTTGGCATAAAACCGATATACCTCACTTGCCATACGTTTCGATCATATTGGATTTTCTAACAGAAATAGCAATTAAATGACTGGATATGTGAAACTTTTAAGAATAGCAATCCAGAAAAAAACGGTACTTTTAGCTGAAACTAAAAGTACCGTTTTTCACTGGCCAACACAAAAATTTATTGTATCCGAACCTGCTTATCAAGCCTTTCAAGTTCTTTCTTTCGAAGAGCCAGAACATTAATGTAATGTTGACAATTTTCCTTATGTACAGCCTTACCACCAGCCTTTAAAACCGAGTAAGACTGCACCAGCCAATCAATCGCCGCATTAATTTTGCCCTCCATCTCGCAAGCCAAAGCCATATTAAAACTAGCCTTTGCTACAATCTTCTCATTCTTGTTTTGTGTCTGTTTATTCCATATACCTGCAGCTTTGAGCCATTCATTATTCATGGCAAACTTTTCGGCTTTAAGCATTTCCGGGTTATTCGATTTATAATAAATGCGCTCAACTTTTAACCAGGTCGGTATAATCTTGGTGCCAAACGACTTACCCAGATACACTGAAGAGTTATTTAAAACATTATTAACTTTCTTATGAGAAGGAACCAATTGAAAATCATTATCCTCAAAGATTAATGTATCTTTTTGTTCGTACAGGTATGACAGGCTATCATCCTTTAAAGCCAAGGTCCACGAAAGCGATGCATCATTTTCTACCATGTTGGAATAATCTCCAATAGCAAAATCGCAATTATTCAGTATAATGCATAAATCGGCATGTATTTGGTTAAAGAAATCCTTCGGATTAACAGTGTCTTTTCCTGACGATGTAAAATAAATCAACGAATCTCTCAGATTTTTTACTTCTCCAAAATACTTTTTTTCTTTCAGGAAATCGGCCAAGGCATCGACACAATTATCCGACAATGAAGAATGCTTTATCAGCACATCTGAAACTAGTTTTGTCCCAGTGAAATGAACAAAAGGAACAGAATCGTTCTCATTAACATCTCTGTTTATAATTGCAACTGATTGAACATTTTCAGGAAAAGTGAAGATGCCGGGCTTCATTATTTCAATGTTCATCGTTCTCGTCGATTCGGTCATCAGACACGATGTCAGATTTAAGCCAAGTATGAAAAGAATAAGCAGATATCTAACGGTCTTCATGTTGTTTTTTTAGCTTATTAATTTCATTTTTTCGCTGGTAAAGAACAACTGAATACTTTCTGACGGCTTCATTTAAAGCCGACATGAAAATTCCGGAACTTGCGTCGGCAGCTTTACCTGCATAGTTCAGGGCCTGATCAACATCTCCATTCATTTCACTTGCTAATGCAAGGTTATATAAAGCCACTGTTTTTCTGATTTTGTTATTGCTTTGACTAAAGTCCTGCCAAATATCGGAAGCCTCAGTCCAGTTGCTGCCTTGTGCAAGCGTTACTGCCTTCTTAAATGCCTGGTCTCCAATCAGCATAAAATTTCGGTCAACCTTAGCCCAGACTGGAAATATATGTTTTGAATAGTTTTCCCCAATCACACCAGAGGCAAGCAAAATAGCATTCTTTTTATCCGGGATTCGTAATTTTTTGTAGTGTCCGTTTTCATCTGTTTCATCCCAATACAAGGTGTCAACCTGAGTAAAGCGATCTGTAATCTTCTGTTCTCTAGCCTGATAAACACTCCAGATATTTGAAGTTACAACTTCAGCAACCGGTGTCGAATTATCAGTAGTTAAAGTATAGAAGCACGAGAACATATCGAGTAAAATCAAAGCATCGGCTCCTGTTTTTTCGCTAACAGTTTTATACCATTCCATTTTTGC
>JAJZSZ010000005.1 GCA_021849365.1 Bacteroidota bacterium
TTTAACTGACTGGCAAACAAGCTAGTCATAATGTCTTACTTAATCTTTTTGTGATGAAAAAGAAGAAGTTAAGCAAGCAACAATTGCTGGAAAATCAAAAAAATGAGGATAAAAAGTTTAATCGAATCCTGATTATTAGTTTCAGTTTACTGGTAATCACAGTAGTTTCTGTTCTTACTTTTTACACTTATGGGTGCGATACCAGGTTTCTATATCACAAATGGGCATGGTACGGAAAAGAAATTCCCGGCGAATGGGCTTGTATGAACGGCAACAACTTAACGTTGCATAAATCTTTAAAAGTCGCTTATAACAATAAGGCGTATTATTTCTGTAGTCAGGAATGTTTCAACCATTTGGTAAAGCATTTTACGGAAGTTGCAATGGTACCCGATGCTTATTCAGGTGATTCAATTAACAAGGCCGACGCATTAATCGGGCTAAAGGAAAAAGGAAAACCTGAACTGGTTTACTTTAAGAATGCAGAAACACTCTCCCGGTATTATGGATCGGGAAAATAAATAAAGTTTTAACAAACAAATCAATACAAGATGATAAACAAAATTATATCTCTTTCAATAAAGAGAACATTAAAATACAGCATCATTCTTTTAATAATGATATGTGTGGCCGCTTTTACAGGCTGCAAAGGAAAAAAAACCGATGAACACGGACATGCTGCTGAAACACATACCGACGCAGGCGAAAAAGTTGCTGAACACGAACATATTGAGGGCGATGGGCATGACCATGCCGCTGAAACAGAAAAGGAACAAGCCGAGGGTGATGGACACGACCACGCTACTGAAACAGAACCTGAACATTCGGAAGGCGACGGGCACGACCATTCAGCAGAAGGAGAAAGTGCTGGCCAAGCAGAAGTCGGGGAAAAGGAAAGTGAACACGCCGATGAGATTGCTTTTTCAAAGAAGCAGGCAAAATTAGCCGGGCTTACTACCGAAACCGTTTCACCCGGAACTTTTTACAATTCTATTAAAACAAGCGGCCAGATTCAGGCGCCCCAAGGCAATGAAGTTGTTATTGCAGCTACTTCAAACGGGATTGTATCATTCACAAATTCCTCAATTACTGAAGGAACAGCGGTAAGTGCCGGTCAATCGATTGTAACCATATCGGCAAAAAAACTGTTGGAGGGTGACCCTGCGGCTAAAGCAAAGATTGCATACGAAACGGCGCTTAAAGAATACCAG
This sequence comes from Bacteroidota bacterium, assembly GCA_021849365.1. GTDB lineage: Bacteria > Bacteroidota > Bacteroidia > Bacteroidales > Prolixibacteraceae > Aquipluma. The sequence continues at coordinate 1,212 of JAJZSZ010000005.1, forward strand.
CGTGCCGAAAATTTGGTAAAAGACCAGATTATTTCTGCAAAAGAGTTTGAACAAACAAAGCTACGCTATGAAACGGCAAAAACAACTTATGAGGCACAGTCTTCCAATATTACGGCCAGTGGTGTAAGTGTAAGCTCCCCAATTAGCGGATACATTAAAAACAGGTTGGTGGCACAGGGTGAGTATGTTTCAGTTGGCCAGCCAATTGCTACCGTTACGCAAAACAGGCGTTTGCAATTAAGGGCAGAGGTGTCAGAGAATAATTTCAGGATACTTAAAAGTATAAATAGCGCCAATTTTAAGCTTGCTTACGATAATACCGTTTATAAACTTTCCGATTTGAACGGGAAGTTATTGTCTTATGGAAAATCTTCCGGAGATCAGTCTTTCTACATTCCGGTAACTTTTGAATTTGACAATATCGGTGAAATTATACCGGGTGCATTTACCGAAGTTTATCTTTTATCAAGCCCTCTGGAGAACGTTATTTCTGTTCCTGTTCCTTCAATAACCGAGGAACAAGGCTTAAATTTCGTTTACCTGCAATTGGATGAGGAAGGATATAAAAAGCAGGAAGTAATGCTTGGTCAAAACAACGGCGAAAGGGTTCAAATACTTTCAGGACTGAAAAATGGTGATAAAGTAGTTACAAAAGGTGTGTATCAGGTTAAACTGGCTGCAACATCATCGGTAATGCCCGAAGGTCACGCTCATTAACCCTTAACGCGATTTACTATGCTGAATAAAATAATAAAATTTTCGCTGAACAACCGGATGGTTGTTTTGGTCGCATCCCTTTTACTGATGCTTGCAGGGACTTATACGGCCGTTAATATGGAAGTAGATGTATTCCCCGATTTGAATGCACCCACGGTAGTTGTAATGACAGAGGCAAAGGGTATGGCTCCCGAAGAAGTTGAACGCCTGGTTACATTTCCTGTTGAAACAGCATTGAACGGGGCGACAGACGTGCGCCGTGTCCGTTCATCTTCCACCACAGGGTTTTCTATCGTTTGGGTCGAATTTAACTGGGGAACCGATATTTATCGCGACAGGCAGATTGTATCAGAAAAATTAGCCGTAGTGCAGGATGCTTTACCCTCGAATGTTGGAAACCCAACCTTAGGGCCTCAATCATCCATACTGGGGGAAGTAATGATAGTCGGCCTTACAGCAGATTCCACCTCATTGCAGGATTTAAGAACGTTGGCAGACTGGACTATCCGCCCCCGCTTATTATCAACAGGTGGTGTGGCTCAGGTTACTGTACTTGGAGGCGAAATAAAAGAGTACCAGATATTGCTTAATCCTGAAAAGATGAAGCATTACGGCATCGGGATGGACGAAGTAATAAACGTGGTTACTGAAATGAATCAGAATGCCGCCGGTGGTGTTTTATATGAATATGGAAACGAATATATCATCCGGGGGGTACTTTCCACCAATAAAGCTTCTGAATTGGGTAAGGCTGTTATTAAAACAACCAATGACATACCTATTTTAATAGAGAACATTGCCGATGTGAAAATCGGCAACAAAGCCCCTAAATTGGGTATTGCATCAAATCACGGTAAGCCTGCGGTTTTAATGACTGTAACCAAACAACCGGCAACAAGTACCTTGGATTTAACTGATAAACTGGATAAATCACTTGCTGATGTTCAAAAAACCTTACCACCCGATGTGAAAATTGCCACAGATATTTTTCGTCAGGCACGTTTCATTGATAATTCAATAAACAATGTAAAGAAATCTATTTACGAAGGCGGTTTTTTTGTGGTAATCGTATTGATTATCTTTTTGATGAACGCTCGTACAACCATCATTTCGCTTGTTACGATTCCTCTTTCCCTGGTTTTCGCAATACTTTCCCTTAAATTTATGGGATTGACCATCAACACCATGAGTTTGGGCGGTATGGCTATCTCTATTGGCGCACTTGTAGATGATGCCATTGTGGATGTCGAAAACGTATTCAAACGCCTGAGGGAAAACAGGCAAAAACCACTGGAACAGCAAAAAACAATAATGACAGTTGTTTTCGAGGCGTCAAAAGAAGTACGTATGCCTATTCTGAACTCAACTTTAATCATCATAGCTAGTTTTATTCCGTTGTTTTTTCTTTCGGGAATGGAAGGGCGCATGCTTGTTCCGCTGGGTGTGGCTTTCATTGCGGCGTTAATCGCATCTACTATTGTCGCGCTTACCCTTACCCCGGTATTATGCAGTTATTTGCTGGGCAAACCCCGAAATGGAAATAATCACGATCAGGAACCGTATGTTGTCAGGAAACTAAAAGTTGTATATGAAAAAACACTCAGATGGTCGCTGATTCACAAAAAATGGGTACTTGGTGTAACCGGTGGGGTTTTGGTTGTTTCAATACTTGTATTCTTCTCATTAGGCCGAAGTTTTTTGCCTCCGTTTAACGAGGGTTCATTTACGATTAACGTAAGCACCGTTCCGGGAATCTCAATTGAAGAATCGGACAAGATTGGGCGAATTGCCGAAGAAATACTGCTCTCAGTTCCCGAAATACGAACCGTTGCGCGAAAAACCGGACGCGCAGAACTGGACGAACATGCTTTGGGGGTAAATGTGTCGGAAATTGAAGCCCCGTTTATACTCGACAAACGCTCCAAAGATGAAGTATTGGCAGAAGTCCGCGAAAAAGTGAAAGTATTACCCGGTGTCAATATAGAGATAGGGCAGCCAATTTCACACCGTATCGATGCGATGCTTTCAGGAACAAGGGCCAATATTGCAATTAAGCTTTTTGGAACCGACTTGAATAAAATGTTTACCATAGGAAATCAAATCAAAGCTTCTATTGGGGGCATTGAAGGCATTGCCGACCTGAATGTGGAACAACAAATAGAACGGCCGCAATTGAAGATTGTTCCGAAAAGGGAAGTTCTGGCAAAATACGGCATTACCCTGCCCGAATTTGGCGAGATAGTTAGTGTTATGCTTGCTGGTGAAGTTGTTTCACAGGTTTACGAAGGCAACAGGTCTTTCGACCTGACACTAAAAGTAAATAACGATAGCCGGGCAACCGCCGACAGAATTAAAAACCTGATCGTTGATGCCAACGGACGGATGATACCATTGGGCAACATCGCTGAAATTACTTCGGCAACAGGTCCTAATACAATTAATCGTGAAAATGTTGCCCGAAAAATAGTTATTTCTGCCAATGTCGCAGGGCGCGATTTGAGAGGCGTTGTTAACGATATTCAAAAGACTGTAAACGAAAAAATAACATTGCCCGAAGGTTATCATGTCCAGTATGGCGGACAGTTTGAAAGCGAACAGGCCGCATCGAGAACGCTGCTTATTACTTCCATTTTCTCGATAATGGTCATTTTCCTGCTGTTGTTTGCTCAATTTAGAAGTGTAACCGAGTCAGTTGTAATACTCTTGAACCTTCCATTAGCGCTTATTGGCGGAGTTTTTACCATCTATTTTACAAGCGGAATAATAAGTATCCCTGCAATTATCGGGTTTATTTCTCTTTTTGGTATTGCAACACGAAACGGAATGCTGCTCATCTCACGGTATAACGATTTACAAGACGAAGGTTTATCAAAATTTGATAGTGTTATGCACGGCTCCCTGGATCGTCTGAATCCTATCCTGATGACCGCGTTGGCGGCTGGCCTTGCACTTGTTCCACTTGCGTTAGGTGGCGATTTGCCTGGCAATGAAATACAAAGCCCGATGGCCAAGGTTATTCTTGGAGGCTTATTAACATCAACATTACTAAACGGTTTTATCATTCCAATCATGTATATTCTAACAAACAGAACGATTGTGAGAGAGATGATGCAAGATGATGAGATAACTGAAAAACAAGAATAAGATGAGAACATTAATAATAAGCATAATGGCATTAATTGCGAGCATTTCGCTTAATGCCCAAAACAGTGTCGAAACAGCTTTGAAAGTTATAGAGGAAAACAATAAAACTTTAAAAGCGCTTAAAGAGACTGCCGAGGCACAGAAGTTAGAAAACCGTACCGGAATATACCTTTCAGCCCCGGAGATTGGCTTTAACTATTTATGGGGCAACCCTTCGGCTATAGGCAATCGTAATGATTTGAATATCACTCAAACATTCGATATTCCTACCATAACCGGTATGAAAAGTAAAATTGCCAACGAGCGTAACGGCTTGGTTGAATGGCAATACAAAGCCGAAAGGATGCGTATTCTTCTCGAAGCAAAACAGTATTGCATTGAGTTGATTTATTTTAATGCCCTGAAAAAGGAATTGGAAATAAGGTTGCAGCATGCCAAAACAATTGCAGAAGGGTATCAAAACCGTTTAAATAGTGGCGATGCAAATCGGTTGGAATACAACAAAGCGCAATTGAGTTTATCTGCCATAAATGGCGAAATTTCGCGTGTTGATGTTGAACGTAGTGCGCTGTTGTCTCAACTTAAAAGGCTGAATGGTGGCATGGATGTTATCATGGATGAATATCAATTTAGTCAGGGACAACTTCCACTTAATTTTGACGATTGGTATGTACAGGCTGAACAAAAGAATCCCATTTTGGCTTACATCAAACAAGAAGTTGTAGTGAGCCAAAAGCAGGTGTCGTTGAACAAAGCTAAAGGCTTACCAACATTTTCAGCAGGCTATATGAGTGAAAAAGTTGTTGGGCAAAGGGTTCAGGGACTTTCTTTGGGCGTTTCTGTTCCTTTGTGGGAAAATAAAAATCGTGTAAAACAGGCAAATGCGACAGTTGTTGCCGCCCAGTCGCGCGAAACCGACAGTAAGCAACAATTTTACAACCAGCTTCAAATTCAGCACAACCGTGCTTTAGGCTTGAAAAGCACCGCCGAAGCATATCGAAAATCGTTAGCTTTGGCAAACAGCACCGAATTGCTCAAAAAAGCGCTTGATGCGGGCGAGATTTCTTTATTAGAGTACATGGTTGAACTGGGTCTGTACTACAATTTGGTAAACCAGACACTGGAAGCCGAACGCGACTATCAAAAGGCGCTATCAGAACTTTCGGCAGTCGAGTTATAAAACAAGACAAGCCAGTGTTTACTTTTAGAAACTTGAATATCTATTTTTAAACGATGGAAAAATAAGTTTTTAAATAGACTTGAAAAAAGTGGTATCAAACCAACAGCCTTATGGCTGTTGGTTCTTGATGCTATTGCTAATCCCTTTGGGTTAGTTTCCCGAAGCTCTGCTTCGAATAAAAAAACTGACTCCAAATGAATTACCTCGTCAGCTCTGCATCGAAGTCGTCCGTTTCCCCTAAATAATTTTGCAACTCAGTTGCATTAACTTTTTTCTATCTTTGGCGTTAAATATACAAATGAAACTTTTTGCATACATATTAGTTTTTGTTGTTTTGGCCCTCACTGCAATTCCTTGCGTTGACGTTCCAAAGGACAATTCCGTGCAAAAAACTGAACTTACCTACACAACTTCTGATCATCATCAAAGCGACACTGACCACTGTTCTCCGTTCTGTACTTGCCAATGTTGCCAGACAAGTTTCCATGTTTCCAATATCGCCGTCACATTTACTGCTGACATTATAGAAATTAGCTACAATGAATGTTCTTCAAGTTTCCAAAGTCCTGAACTGTTTGATTTTCTGATTCCCCCTAAAGCTTAAATTCCTTTATTGCTTAAAGTGAAACCCTTCATGCTCTACCTATAATCATCACAGGTCAGATTTCGGTATTATTTTAAGTAAACTTTCTTAACCATGCTTTCATTTCGGAAGTAAATATCTTTTTGCATTTTTAAAATAAAGAAAGTATAAAATTGAAGCAGAAGATTAAAAAGAAAAAAAGAAAGAAAATCCGTCTTATACAGGTAGTTAAATGGTTTTTTATTGCCCTGCCGTTTTGGTTTTAATTGAAGGGATATTTGGGCGGATTTATCACTTTGTCACCATACATGTAAAATAAATAAAACACTTAAATTATGATAGAACGCATTATTCATTTTTCGATAAAGAATAAGTTTATCATCGGGCTATTCGTAGTTGCGTTAATTGGTTGGGGAACTTATTCTTTAACCAGGTTACCAATTGATGCAATTCCCGATATTACAAACAATCAGGTACAAGTTATTTCAATTGCACCTTCATTGGCGGTGCAGGAAGTTGAAAGTTTTATTACCTCACCCATCGAAGTAGCCGTTGCCAATATTCCGAATATTATTGAGCTGCGCTCCATTTCTCGTTTAGGCTTATCGGTGATAACCGTTGTGTTTAAAGACGATGTAGATATTTATTGGGCAAGGCAACAATTGGGCGAACGCCTCAAAGAGGCGGAAGACAATATACCTTCCGGCCTTGCTAAAATAGAATTGGCTCCTATCTCCACAGGTTTAGGCGAAATATATCAATACCGTCTTGCTGTTGAAAAAGGCTTTGAGAAAAAATACAACCCAATGGAATTGAGAACTATTCAGGATTGGGTTGTACGCCGTGAAATGCTTGGCACATCGGGCGTAGCTGATATTAACAGCTATGGTGGTTTCGTAAAACAATACGAAGTTGCAATAAACCCCGAAAGGCTCAGAGGAATGAACCTTACGCTAACCGATATTTTTGAAGCCCTCGAACGCAATAACGAAAATACCGGAAGCGCTTACCTTGACAAAAAACCAACCGCTTATTTTATACGTGGCATTGGTTTGGTTAAATCGATTGAAGACATTGAAAAGATTGTAGTAAACAACAACCCTTCGGGCATCCCTGTATTAATTCGTGATGTAGCTACCGTTCAATATGGCAGCGCTACCCGTTATGGAGCTTTTGTTGTAGATACTACTGAAGCAGTTGGTGGTGTGGTAATGATGCTCAAAGGGGCAAATGCCCACCAAGTTGTTGATAACGTTGAAACCCGCATACAATCCATTCAAAAATCAATGCCTAAAGGGGTTACAATTGAACCATTCTTAAACCGCTCAGACCTTGTTGACAGGGCGATAGGCACAGTCTCTGAAAACCTTATATTAGGGGCATTAATTGTAATATTCATTCTCGTTTTAATGCTTGGCAACATGAGGGCTGGCCTTATTGTAGCTTCGGTTATACCGCTCTCCATGCTTTTTGCCATTTCTTTAATGAACCTCTTTGGCGTTTCTGGCAACCTAATGAGTTTAGGGGCTATCGACTTTGGTGTGATTATAGACGGTGCTGTTATTATTGTCGAAAGTATAGTGCACCGGATAACGATGAGCAAACATCACCATCAGGGCATTACCAGGCTATCGCAGGAGCAAATGGATGAACAGGTATTTCAGGCATCCAGCCGCATTCGTAAAGCCGCCACGTTTGGTGAAATTATCATTCTTATCGTTTATATCCCAATTCTTACTTTAATTGGAATTGAAGGTAAAATGTTTAGGCCCATGGCTATGGTAGTGTCCTTTGCAATACTTGGAGCTTTTATTCTTTCGCTAACTTATATTCCTATGGTTTCAGCCTTGTTCCTGAGTAAAAAGACCGAACACAAACGTAATTTTTCCGATAATCTAATGGACTGGTTTCACCGTGCGTTTAACCCTGTAATTGAATTTGCACTCCGGCGTAAATTGTTGGTTTCTGTTTCGGCCATTGTGTTGTTCTTGTCTAGTTTATTTCTTTTCAGCCGGTTGGGAGGCGAGTTTATCCCCCAACTCGAAGAAGGCGACCTGGCCGCTGGTGTTATCACCTTACAGGGCGGGTCACTCAGCAATTCGGTTGAGATGGTACAGAAAGCCAACAAAATATTGCTCGACAATTTTCCGGAAATTAAACATGCCGTGTGTAAAATTGGCGCCGGAGAAATCCCTACCGACCCAACACCTATGGAAACCGGCGATTATATTATTACCCTGAAAGACAAAGACGAGTGGACATCAGCCGAAACCCGCGAAGAATTGGTTGAAAAAATGGAAGAAGCTTTGATTCCATTGGCTGGTGTTAAGTTCGAGTTTCAACAACCCATACAAATGCGTTTTAATGAATTAATGACGGGTTCGAAGCAGGATATTGCCATAAAAATATTTGGCGACAACCTCAATACATTGGCTGAAAAGGCCAAAGATGTTGAGAAAATAATTACAAATATTAAAGGTGTTGAAGATATTAACGTGGAAAAAGTTACCGGGCTGGCACAAGTACAGGTTGAATACAGCCGTGAACGATTGGCACAATACGGCCTTTCTGTCGAGGAGGTAAACCGTGCGCTTCGGGCTGCATTTGCCGGAAGCCAGGCTGGGGTCGTATTTGACGAAGAAAAGCGCATCGGGCTGGTGGTCCGTTTAGATAAAGATTATCGCCAAAACCTCGACGATGTGAAAAACCTTTCGGTGGCGCTGCCAAATGGCGGTCAAATACCGTTTCAGCAAATTGCCAATATTGAAATCAAGTCTGGACCTGCACAGGTATCTCGTGAGAACACAAAACGTCGTATTACCATTGGGTTTAACGTTCGTAACCGCGATATTCAAAGTGTAATAAACGAGGTTACAGGACAAATTGACACCCAGGTTCAATTACCAACAGGGTACTATGTAACTTATGGGGGGCAGTTTCAAAACCTACAGGCTGCCAAAGCACGTTTAGCTATTGCTGTTCCGGTTGCATTGCTCCTGATATTTGTATTGCTGTTTTTTACATTCCATTCGGTAAAACAAACGTTGCTGATTTATACGGCTGTACCGATGTCGGCTATTGGCGGGGTTTTTGCCCTTTGGATTCGGGATATGAACTTTTCGATTTCGGCTGGCGTAGGATTTATTGCCTTGTTTGGTGTGGCTGTGCTTAATGGTATTGTACTGATTGCCGAGTTTAACCGACTCGAAAAAGATGGCGTATCCGATATTTATGAACGTGTCCGTCAAGGATTGCATACACGTTTGCGACCCGTTTTAATGACGGCTGCCGTGGCATCACTTGGGTTTCTCCCTATGGCATTGTCAACATCAGCGGGTGCTGAAGTTCAAAAACCTTTGGCAACAGTGATTATTGGAGGATTGATCTCTGCCACTTTCCTGACCTTGGTGATCTTGCCTGTTTTTTATATCCTCTTTTCTTCAGGAAAATTCAGGCTTTCATTTAAACAGAAATCTGTAAAAACAATGTCTTTATTTGTGTTGCTGTTTATTGGTTCGTCATTTTTAAATACCACAAAGGCACAGCAAACAAAGGTTGTCAATTTGCACGATGCGATACAGATGGCGTTGGACAGCAACCTTTCTGTCCGTTCTTCGGTTTATTCGGTCGAGGTTCAGAAAGCGTTAAAAGGCGCATCGTGGGACATTCCAAAAACAGCGGTTGACGGAGAGTTTGGTCAGTTTAATTCGTACAGCAAAGACAACAGTTTTACCCTGTCGCAGTCAATTGCTTTTCCAACGGTTTACATCAACCAAAGGAAGTTGGCAAATGCCAATATCAAAAGCAGTGAATGGCAGTTAAAAGCTTCACAACTCGAAATTGCTACCGGTGTAAAGCAGGTTTACTGGCAGTTAACCTATCTGTATTCGAAGCAAAAACTGCTGATGTACCAGGATAGTTTGTTTTCAGGCTTTCTCCGGGCAGCCGAGCTCAGGGCCAAAATAGGCGAAACGAATCGTCTCGAAATGATTTCAGCCCGTTCGCAAAGCCTCGAAGTGAAAAACCAGTTGCAACAAACAATTGCAGATGTGGGGATTTTCAGGCGAAAATTACAAACACTGCTGAACACCGAAATAGCCCTGCATCCGGCTGATACGGTACTTCACCGCCTTGAATCCGTTTCCATTCCCGATAGTTTGGCATTAACTGCCAACCCTTCGCTTGGGTACATGCAACAGCAGGTTGATGTTTCGCGCCTCGAAAAAAATCTGGAACGCAGCCGGATGATGCCTGATTTTAACATCGGTTATTTTAGCCAGACCATAAAAGGTACGCAGGAAGTGAATGGCGTACCCCGAACTTTCGGTACGGGCGACCGTTTTAATGGCGTACAGGCAGGAATTGCCATTCCTCTTTGGTTTGCGCCTTTTACGGCAAAAACAAAAGCTGCAAGGTTGAAGGAACAGGTGGCCAGCACCAATGCCGAATATTACAACAGGTCGCTTTCAGGTAGTTACCAGTCGTTGCTTGCCGAAAATGGCAAATACAACAATAGCGTGGTCTATTACGAGAAACAAGCCATCCCCGAAGCCAATCTGATCATTGATCAGGCTACACGGAGCTATAAGGCCGGAGCGTTGGATTATCTCGATTATATTCTTACGCTTAACCGGGCATTGGGCATCAAGCAAAACTACCTCGATGCACTGAATAATTACAACCAAACCATCATTTCAATTGACTTTATTACAGGTAAAATATATTAATACTCACTATCATGACAAAATATAAATTCATATCCCCGGCAATACTTTTAGTCCTTTTTATTGCTTTAACATCGTGTAACGGAGGAACAAAGGGCACTGTTGAGACCAAAGAGGAAGAAGAAGAAGTAATCCCGGAAGACATTGTTGAGTTACGGGCCGATCAGATTAAATTAGCCAATATCGAAACCGGGTCAATCGAAACCCGCTCTCTTAGTGGGACGCTCAAAGTTAGCGGCACCATTGCCGTTGCCCCTCAAAATCTGGCCACTGTCAGTATGCCATTGGGCGGATTTGTTAAAAGCACATCCCTGTTGCCTGGCAATCCTGTTCGCAAGGGACAAACCCTGGCGATTCTCGAAAACCAGGAATTTGTTGATATTCAGCAAGCTTATCTGGAGGCTAAAAGCAAATTTGACTATTCGGAGGCCGAATATAACCGGCAAAACGAATTGTACAAAAACGATGTTTCTTCGCAAAAAAACATGCAACAGGTTACTACCGAGTACAAGAGCCTTAAATCGCAGGTAAAAGCATTGGAGCAAAAACTCTCGTTGATCGGAATCGATCCTGCCAACCTGCACGAAGATGATATCAGCAGTTCAGTAGCCTTGCTTTCACCTATTTCCGGCTTTGTAAAAGCGGTCAATGTGAACATTGGCAAATTTGTTGCGCCTTCAGATGTGTTGTTCGAGATTGTAAACAGCGACAAACTTTTCCTTGAATTGACCTTGTTTGAAAAAGATGCCGATAAGGTTTCTCAAGGCCAGAAAATCAGGTTTTTTATCAATAATGAAACCGAACAGCACGAAGCGGTGATCTACCAGACCGGCAAGTCGATCAATGCCGACAAAACCTACAAGGTGTATGCTAGTGTTACCGGAACCTGCAAGAACGTATTGCCCGGAATGTATGTCAATGCCATTATAGAGTCAACCAGTAATACCGTTACTGCCCTGCCTTCGGATGCCATTGTAAGTTTCGACGACAAGGATTACATTTTCGCCTTCGAGAAAAATAAGGAAGAAGCCGGACAACCATTTACCGAATACCGCATTATTGAGGTACAAAAAGGTGTTTCCGATGGTGGATTTACCGAAATTATACTTCCTGAAGGTTTCGACATCAGCACGGCAAAAGTCGTGATAAAAGGCGCGTACAATTTGCTTTCAGCAAAGAAAAATGCGGGAGAAATGGCTTGTTAATCATTTAAAATCAAGATTATGAAAGAAATAAAAGCGTTTGTAAAGCCATTTAGGGTAAATGATATTCTGGAACATCTAATGGCTGCAGGGTTTCCAAATATTACGGTTTCAATGGCCGAAGGCACAGGGAATTTTAAAAGCGAGGAATCATCGCTTTCAACCCACTTTTCGATTACCGACAGTAAAGTGGCTAAAATTGAAGTTGTTTGCAACGATATAGATGTCGAGAGAATTGTAGGTATTATATCATCGAAAGGACGGACAGGAAATCCTGGCGATGGTATAATCTATGTTTCCGACGTTGATAAAGTTTACAAGGTAAATACCGGCATGGAAAATGGGAATTAATCAGATAATTAACTGTGGCAGCTTTATGGTTGCCACGGTTTTATATAAATTGCAACTTAAAGTAAAATAAGTTGATTTTTATTAGCAAATAATAATTCACACCTATTCTTACTCAAAATGACAAACGACGAAATTGAAAAGAAACTTGAATTGAAAAACGTGAAACCAACAGCCATGCGAACGTTGGTTTACAAAGCACTTGTTGATTCGGGGAAAGCGCTGAGCCTGGCGGATTTGGAGCAACGATTTGATAAAGTTGAGCGTTCAACCATATTCCGGGCGCTTAAATCGTTTGAGGATAATTTTATTGCTCATACAGTTGATGATGGAACAGGTTCGGTTAAGTATGCCGTTTGCGATGAGGATTGTACCTGTAATTTACATGACTTGCACGTTCATTTTTATTGTAAGCGTTGTGGAAGAACCCGTTGCATGAAAGAACTTCCTATTCCCAACATTAAACTGACTGACGGCTACTCGTATGAGAATGCTCAATTCATTATTACCGGGGTGTGTCCACGCTGTGAGTAACTTTGCAACAGTGTTGCACTAACTTGTTTGTACTTTTGATGTTGATATTATTAAAATGTCCAACATTAAAAATTATTAGTTATGAAAACAAGAAAATTTAAATTGACTTTTTTGCTGGCAGGATTACTGGCCCTTTCTGCATCACAGGTGATGGCGCAGCATGGCTGTTGTAACTCAAATTGGTCGGCTAATGTTGATGCCCAATGGTGGAATAACAACACCCCAGCAGAATATGCTTTAAAAGCCGGACAAATTACGGAAATCAACAAACTTCGTAAAAACAGCTACGAAACAACACTTCCAATCGAAAATGAGCTTCGTAGTTTGAGAATTGAATATCAGGCAGCAAATTCAAGTCCCGACCTGGATGTTGAAAAAGTGAAATCATTGAGAAGCAGTATCAGGGCCAAAGAAGAGAAAATTGACGACATCAATTTGGAAACAAAGCTCCAAATCAAGAAACTTCTTAATGAAAAACAACAGGCCTATTTCAACAACGACAAATATACCTGGTGGGATATGGCAGAAAACTGCTGGTATGCGGGTAATATGGAAATGAAATCACGTGGACGAATGATGATGTCACGTCGTAATGATTGTTGGTAAATGAAATACTATTTTGAAAAAACAATAAATTACTCTTTTGAAGAAGCAGTAGAGAGGGTAACCGAAGAACTAAAAAAGGAAGGTTTCGGGGTATTAACAGAGATTGATGTGGCTGATACCCTGAAAAAGAAACTCGATGTGGATTTCAGAAAATATAAAATCCTGGGAGCGTGTAACCCGCCTTTTGCATACAAAGCTTTGCAGGCAGAGGATAAAATTGGCACTATGCTGCCATGCAATGTAATTATTCAACAAATTTCAGAAACACAAACCGAAATAGCAGCAGTTGACCCGGTTGCTTCCATGCAGGCAGTTCAAAACGATAACTTGATTGGAATTGCAAAAGAGATACGTTTAAAACTTGAAAAAGTGATTAACGCACTTTAATAGTATGTTCAATTAAATTATGAAAATTATGAAAAAGATATTATTTGCTATTGCATTGCTGTTTTCTGCCGGTTTTGTTTTCTCGCAGGAAATAAACAAAAAACCATATAAAATTATTGTGGGTGCCAGGGTGAATCCTTTGGTTATATATGACTTTGACGGGAATCGTACCGAGGCCGTTCGTTTACACGGGGAGATAGGACTGATGTGGAACAAACGCTGGTACTTTTCAGCAGGTTATACCCCGTTTATGAACAGTATTTACACCTTCAATGAATACTGGTTTGTAGGGATGGATAAAAAAATTCCCGTTTCGTTTGTTGCTTCGGCGGAGTATATGGCTGACGACAACAAATTTATTTTACAGGGAGGGCCAAACATAAAACTTCAAGGCGGAAATCTTTTTGCTTTTTTGTTCACCCCAATGGACAAATTGGATTGGGGATTGAAAATTGGTGGATTTATTCCGCTTAATGTTGTAATTAAAGAGCGTTAAATAGGTAAAATGATTTTTTATGAAGAAATTTCGATTAAAAAATCTGGATTGTGCTTCGTGTGCCTTAAAGATTGAAGACAACCTGACAAAGCTGGGAGAAGTAAAATTTGTGACTGTGAATTTTGCAAATTCGACCATGACCATCGATACCGACAACCTTGAAAAGGTAAAAGCCCGCATTAAGGAAATAGAACCGGAGGTTGAACTGGAAGACATAAATAAAGAGAAGGCAATAGTTTCGACAAGCGAACTTGCAGAAAACAAATGGCAAATTATAAAAGCTGTTTCAGGGATTCTTCTGTTGGTTGCCGGAATGGTGTTCGAAAAAGAAATACACAACACACCTTTTCATATTGGCGAGTATTTGGTATTCGGAACTGGTTACCTGATTGTGGGCTGGAAGGTTATTTCGTCAGCAGTGAAAAACATTATCCGTGGTCAGGTTTTTAATGAGCACTTTTTAATGGCTATTGCCACACTTGGCGCGGTTGCAATAGACCAAATGCCCGAGGCGGTTGCGGTAATGTTGTTTTATGTGGTAGGCGAATTGTTCCAGGATATTGCTGTTAACCGTTCCCGAAAATCAATCAAATCACTGCTCGAAATAAAACCGGAATATGCAAATTTGGTAGTCGATGGAGAATCAGTTAAGGTTGCTCCTGAAAGCATTCAGGTTGGCGACACGATTCTGGTGAAAGCCGGGGAGAAAATCCCCCTCGATGGCGAAGTAATTGATGGAAATTCATTCGTTGATACCTCAGCCCTAACCGGCGAAAGTGTGCCACGAAAAGTAAAAAAGAACGATTTGGTTTTATCCGGAACGATTAATCAAACCGCAGTGTTAACAATCAAAGTCACAAAGTTATTCAGCGAGTCGTCTGTATCGAAAATTCTGGAACTGGTCGAAAACGCATCCTCTAAAAAGGCAGAAACCGAAAAATTCATCACCACATTTGCCAAATACTATACGCCGGTGGTGGTGGTCAGCGCTTTGTTGCTGGCCCTACTGCCGCCTCTTTTGTTTAGCGGCCAAACATTCAGCGAATGGATATACCGGGCATTGGTGGTATTGGTTATTTCCTGCCCCTGCGCTTTGGTAATCAGTATCCCTTTAGGATATTTTGGAGGGATTGGAGGCGCTTCCCGAAAAGGGATTCTGGTGAAAGGCTCCAACTTTCTGGATGCGTTGACACAGGTAAAAACTGTGGTGTTTGATAAAACAGGTACACTCACAAAAGGAGAGTTTAAGGTTTCGGAAGTTGTTACCTCTAACGGTTACACGAAAGAAGAAATACTGGAATATGCAGCGTATGCCGAAACCAATTCAAACCATCCGGTGGCCAAATCAATTTTGGAAGCCTTTGGTAACGACATCGAAAGCAAAAGAATTGAGCAGGTTGAAGAAATTTCGGGGCATGGCATAAAAGCCGTAATTGACAGAAAAACAGTGCTTGCGGGCAACGATAAATTACTTCACAAAGAAAACATTGACCACCCGGTTTGTAACGTGGAAGGTACAGTGGTGCATGTAGCTATTGATAAGGTTTATATGGGTTATATAATTATTTCGGACACCCTGAAAGATGATGCCATTGAAGCAATCGAAAAATTGAAAGCAAAAAGCATTCAAACTGTAATGCTTACTGGTGACAACAAATTTGCGGCATCAGCCTTTGCTAAAAAATTAGGTATCGACAAATTCTTCTCTGAACTGTTGCCCGAAGATAAAGTAAAACACATCGAAAGTTTAATGGCCGAAAATAAGGGCGGAAAAGTAGCTTTTGTTGGCGATGGGATAAACGATGCCCCGGTAATTGCCCGTGCCGATGTTGGAATAGCCATGGGAGCCCTTGGCTCTGATGCTGCAATCGAGACTGCCGATGTGGTGCTGATGACTGATTCCCCATCGAAAGTTGCCGTAGCTATTGATGTTGCTAAGAGGACACGAAACATTGTCTGGCAGAACATTTATTTTGCTATGGGTGTAAAATTGGCTTTTATCGTTCTGGGCGTATTTGGCGTCGCCACCATGTGGGAAGCGGTGTTTGGCGATATGGGAGTTGCCTTGATCGCTGTTTTTAATGCGATAAGGATATTAAAGAAATAGGACGCATTAATATGATTGAGAAAACATTAACATCATTACTCATTTTTGTCCTTGCTGGTTTGTGCGAAATTGGTGGCGGTTATCTTGTGTGGCTTTGGCTGAGAGAAGATAAACCGTTTTGGCTTGGTGTTATCGGACTGATCGTTCTCGGATTTTACGGTGTAGTTGCCACTTGGCAAGCGGCCAATTTCGGAAGAGTTTACGCCGCTTATGGCGGCATTTTCATTGTTCTGGCCATTCTGTGGGGATGGAAAGTCGATGGTTTTGTCCCGGATAAATTCGATGTTATTGGCGGCGCCATTGCATTGCTGGGGATGTTGATAATCATGTATGCTCCACGTAATTGAATTAAAAAAAATAACATGAAGACAAAAATATATTTCTTATTTACAATACTCTGGTTCGCATTACAGACGTATGCACAGAAACCCCAAGAGATAAAAAACAATGAAGTGGAAGGTTTCTACATTACAGTGTCCGATTTTTCGGCTGGTAAGCTTACCCTGCCCACAGACAAACAACACAATGGTGATAAAATTAAATTAAACCAGTTTTTTATTTCACCCGATATTATAAGTATCGAACAGGATAGGAAAACCGTTTTTAACAAAGACAGTATTTTTGCAATTCATCTAACCAATGGCAAAAACTACCGTTTCATCAATCGTAATCCATGCTTAATAGCTGATACGTCAAGCCTTTATATTTACACCTATAAAACCACAAAGACAGTGTTTAGTACTTCGGGACCACACCGCAGGTCAAAGGCTGTTCCTGTAACCTACTACTATTTTAGCTTGCCTGACGAAAAAGCTGTTTTCCCGTTAACCCTTGCAAATGTGCGCAAATATGCGCTTACTGACCCAGCTATCCACATTGCCGTTTGCAATAAGTTTACAACAGACAAAATGCTGGAAGAAATCAACCCTGAAACCGGAAATTTTATAATAAATGAATTTATCCTGAAGTTAAAAAACTGACAAAAAATTAAAAATTACGTACGAAAACGAAGTAACTTTAATAAAGATTTTGAATGATGTTTAGAAGAGTAACAAATATTGCATTTGCCCTGTTTTTTACCATTACTGCAACTGGCCTAATCATTCAGGAGAACTTTTGTTATAACAAACTGGTTTCCATCTTTATTGAAAAAACTTCGGGAAAATGCTGCAATATTCCTTGTTCGGGCTGCCATACAAGGGTAATCATCGTTAAGGTTTCCGACAATTTTATCAATACTGTAAAAAAGCAGATTCCTGAAAAATTAACTTTAAAATGTCCCTATCTTTTTTGTGCCAGAACTGATTTTACCCGATATGGAATGGAAGAAGGTTCCAACGATTTCTACAATCCATTTTCTCGTTCTAAACTTGCTTTAACCGCTGCCCAACTGATGGTATTCCGATGTTGAAATAATATTTTATTACCCTTTTCAAAATACAATTTACTATTAAAAATTAGGTCTTAATAAAATATAATCAGTATGAAAACAAATAAATTAAATACAGCAATAGCATTCGCTTTTATCCTTTCCGGATTAACTGTTAACGCGCAAAAAAGTGGGGTTTATAAGTCTTTTGCAGATTATGCAAATGGCAAATTGGAAGTTTCTATTGATTGTGCAACCGAAAAAGGGAAAATCAGACCAAACGATTTTTTCGGTAAAGATTATTTGACAGTTATCAAAGAAGGTAAGAAATATGATTTGAGAAAGGAAGAAATATTTGGCTATCAACTTTGTGATGGAAAGTTTTTTCGCTTTCTAAACAAAACACACATGCCACTGGAAGAGAAAGGGATTATTTGGATTTATTCGAAAGATCTTTTTGAAACTGTTTCTCCCAAAGGTGGCACAAAAAGAGTAAAGCAGTATTATTTTAGCAGGGGCGGTGATGGTGAAATCAAATACTTGTCATTGAAAAACCTGAAAGCTGCTTTCCTTGAAAATGATAAGTTAGTTGATGCAATTGATACACAATTTACCTCTGACCTTTCTTTGAAAAGTTTTGATACTAGCCATAAAATGTTTAAAATAAACCATTTCCTTGAAGATCAAGGTCTGTAACAATAAAAAGCACCGTTTTACGAGCCGGAACAATAGTTTTCCGGCTCTGGAAACGGTTACCTACAAATAACACTTAATTCCTAAAATTATGAACTATTATTTTAGCAAAACATTGGAAACTTCATTTGACGAGGCGGTGCAAAAAACCGTTGAAGCCCTTAAAACTGAAGGGTTCGGAGTCATCTCAGAAATCAATATCCACGAGAAACTTAAAGAGAAGCTGAATGTGGATTTTCGGCAATATAAAATACTTGGTGCGTGTAACCCCACTTATGCTTACAAAGCATTACAGGCTGAAGACAAAATTGGCACTATGTTGCCTTGCAATGTGATTGTTCAGGAACTATCTGAAAACCGCATCGAAGTGGCAGCAGTAAATCCTATTGCTTCCATGATGGCAATACAGAACTTGTCATTGGCTGGCATAGCACAGGAGGTAACAAAAAAACTTCAATCAGTAATAAAATCGTTATAAATTAGATTTATGATCATTTGTTTTGTGCCTATGACGGCTACTTCTCAGATATACTTTGGATAGCCCTATGAATTTCAGTAGGAAATAATCCCTATTTTTGTCTTTGACGGTGAGATTTCTCTATACTGGGATACCTCATAGGTTATATTCAAAATATAAATGAAAGTAATTTTCAAAAAATCCCCATGGGCGTTTATTGTCCTGATCGGAGTGGTTAGTTTGTTTTCCGACATGACCCACGAAGGGGCGCGAGGCATTACCGGACCATTTCTTGCTACACTGGGCGCCAGCGGGGCTATTGTGGGCTTTGTGGCTGGGTTTGGCGAATTGGTTGGTTATGGGCTTCGACTGTTCTCGGGAATAATCAGCGACCGTACGAAGAAGTACTGGACTGTCACTTTTGTCGGGTACTTTATCAATTTGCTGGCTGTTCCCGCTCTTGCCCTGGCCGGGAGTTGGCAAATGGCTGCCGTGCTAATGATTTTGGAACGTGCTGGCCGTGCTATACGAAATCCTGCCCGCGACGTGATGCTTTCTCATGCCACATCATCCATTGGGCATGGAAAAGGTTTTGGTGTGCATGAGGCGCTTGATCAGATTGGCGCTGTTTCGGGGCCATTGATTGTCAGCGCTGTCTATTTCTTTTCCGGAAGTTATTCTGAGTCCTTTGCTGTTTTGCTCATTCCGGCATTATTGGCCTTATCAATTTTATTCGTTGCCCGACTGAAATACCCTAAAACTGAACAACTTGAAATTAAAGAAAATGTAGAGAAAAAGGTTTTCTCTAAAAGATTCTTCTGGATATATCTGGCGGGCGTTTCCCTGATGGCTGCCGGATTTGCGGACTATCCGCTTATTGCTTTTCATTTTAAACAAACCAACCAGGTTTCAACCACGATGATCCCAGTTATGTACGCTATTGCAATGGGGGTTGATGCGTTGACCGCTCTTTTGCTCGGTCACTGGTTTGATAAACACGGCGTGAAAGTGATCATTGGCAGTACGCTGATTTCGTTGTTGTTTGCACCGCTGGTTTTCATGGGGAATTTCACTACGGCTTTGCTTGGTATGGTTTGTTGGGGAATTGGTATGGCTGCACAGGAATCTGTTGTTAGGGCCGTCTTATCTTCCATTCTGCCTCCAGATAAAAAAGCAACCGGATTTGGAATGTTCAATGCGATTTTTGGATTGTTCTGGTTTCTGGGAAGTTTTCTGATGGGTTTTCTATATGACGTTTCTATTCCGTTGCTGGTCGGTTTTTCGTTAATCATTCAATTAGCTTCAGTTCCATTTTTTGTCAGGCTTTCAAAGCAAATTGCATAAAATACTCTAATATCCAGCCAGGTACATTTTAACCTTTCACTTTTTTATCAAAATTTAATATGTCGTAGATATACGTCGTATTAAAATTAAACGTATATTTACGTCGTAATTTAAAATCTAGGGTCATGGTAATAGCAAAGACAGAACTTTTCGATGAAGCGCTTCAAATAAGGGCTAGTTTATTTAAAGCATTGGCTCACCCTGCCCGGTTGCAAATTCTTCAGTTCCTGGCCGAGACAAAAACCTGCATTTCGGGTGATATTTCGGAAGAACTTCCTTTAAGCCGTACAACCGTCAATCAGCATCTGAAGGAATTAAAAGATGCTGGACTTATTCGTGGACACGTGGAAGGAGTAAAAACCAACTATTGTCTGGATTATGAAAAGGTAGTAGAAATGAA
Organism: Bacteroidota bacterium; assembly: GCA_021849365.1. Taxonomy (GTDB): domain Bacteria; phylum Bacteroidota; class Bacteroidia; order Bacteroidales; family Prolixibacteraceae; genus Aquipluma. The sequence goes on from JAJZSZ010000005.1 coordinate 21,503, forward strand.
GGAGATTTTGTCGGGATTTTTGAACGGAATAGAATTGCCGGAAAATTTCTCTTGCAAGTAACATTAACTATTATTATCAGAAGAAAAAAACATCCTGTATCAACTTAAATCAAAAATCATGAACTCAATGAAAGGATCACTTTTATCGCTTACTGTAATTAGCTTATGGGCATTAACAGCCTGCGGCAATTCAAATGCTGTCAACAAACAGGCAAGTCCGGTTACCGAAACAACCCAAACCTCTCAACCGGAACAGCCAACAGCATTATCTGCAAGCAATTCAAAAATTCAGACTGATCTGGAGAAAGCAAAAAAAGAAGGGAAAGCTGTTTTTGTTGTAGTAACCGGAACCGGCGTAACCGAAACTGATAAAGCCACGACAATTGCCAAAGGAGCGAATAACATCTATAAAAATGCTGCTGTTGTTCAGTTAGACAGAGACGATGCTGCCAATTCTCAATTGGTAGCAGAATGGAGATTAGCAGGAGCGCCACTTCCTCTTGTGTTGGTTGTTTCGCCCAAGGGTCAGTTAACGGGAGGAATGGTACTTGCCCAGGCTACTGCTGAAAATATTGCTGCCCTTGTTCCATCTCCAAAACTGGAAGAAGTTCAGGAAGTTATTAATAGTAAAAAACCTGCTTTTGTCGTGTTCACAAAAAAATCATATAGTGATCGTGCTGAAGTAATTCAGGCATGTAAAGAAGCCGTAACGATATTAAAAAATAATGCTGCGATAATTGAAGTGGATTTGGATGACATTAAGGAAGCTAGTCTTATTGACAGGCTTGAAGTAGACAAATCATCCAAGGAAACCACCACGCAAGTTGTCAATGTTCAGGGACAAATTGCCGGAACTTCGTCGGGACTACCTGATGCAGCCAAATTAGCCGCAGCAGCCATAGCGCCGCCCAAAAGCGGATGTTGTCCGGGAGGAGCAGGGTCATCAGGTTGTGCAAAGTAAACTGTCACAAAACTTTAATTCGATGAGATTAACAGATTTAACATTAAAGGAACTTTGGCACCGAAAATCGCAGCTTGTTTCGGGATTGTTGGCCATTACGTTGGGCATTGGTGTGATTGTAGGAATACGCTCGTTCTCTGTAGTATCGGAAAAAGCCGTGGCTGTGAACCTTGATAATTTGGGGGCAAATGTATTGGTGCTTCCACAGGCGGCCAGCGTTGACAATTATTATTCAGCCGACATTGATGCTCCTACTTTTCCTGAAAGCTATGTCGAAAGAATAGTTACGTCCACTTTGCCCGGTGTCGATAATTTGTCGCCCAAACTAACACGAAGAGTTAATATAGGCAATGAAAACATTGTGCTGACAGGCATTCTGCCCAAAAGCGAAATAGCATCAAAACCCATTTGGCAACAGGGAGGTTTAATGACTAAAAAAGTGGCCGCAAGTTGCGCCCCAAAACCCGGAGCCGAACCTGCAAAATATCTGGATGCAAAACTTCAGCGAAAGGGAATTGACTCTTTGGCAGAAGCAGATTGTTTTATCGGTTCGGCAGTCGCACAAAGGCTCAATCTATCGGAAGCAGGTACGTTGGCAATCGAAGGCAAAACCTTTACCATTGTGAAAGTTTTACCTGAAACAGGTACTGTGGACGACGACCGCGTATTTGCAAACCTGCATACGGTTCAGGCACTTTTGGGCACTGGCGAGCAAATCAGCGCCATTGAAATTATGGGCTGTTGCAGCGAAATTTCCGAAGGGCTATTGGGAAAGCTTAGAAATGTACTGCCTGACACCCGAATTACAACCATTGGTCAAATTGTTTCTACTCAAATAGAAACCAACAGAATGATGAATAAAATATCTCTGGTATTTCTCATCATCATCCTTTTTGTTGGTAGCATATCCATTGGCAATTACATCTGGGCAAACGTAAACGAACGCCGGAAGGAAATCGGAATACTCCGGATGATTGGTTACCACAAAAGGGATATTTACTATATCCTTGTGCTAAAAGGTATCATCATTGGCCTTTTGGGTGGTATTGCCGGTTATATTCTTGGAACTTTAGGCGCAATCTGGCTTGGGCCACAATTTGCCGGAATCGCGGTCAATCCGATTTATACGCTGCTCCTTGTTTCTATCGCCCTTTCAATTTCAATTTCAATTTTAGGATCAGTCATTCCTGCTTATCTGGCCGGAAAAATAGAACCATTTTCAAACATGCAGGAGGATTAATTATGCTGATACAACTGAAAAATCTCACGAAGACCTATCAACATCACGATGGGGCAATTAATGCAGTTGATAACCTTTCGCTCGACATACCCAAAGGTTCGTTCGTAACCATCACTGGCGCATCAGGTTCGGGCAAAACAACTTTATTGCTGATTCTTGGTGGCTTATTACGTCCAACTTCAGGAAAGATGAGCTACAACGGTAAGGAAATCGACCTGCACCATGACGAAGAATTAGCCAATTTCCGCAGCAATCATGTCGGGTTTGTCATGCAAAGCTTCGCTCTCGTTCCTTATCTTACTGCTATCGAAAATATCATGATCGCCCTGAATGTGAAAAACAGCAACACGACTGAAAATAGAAAACGGGCGCTGGAATTGTTGGAATGGGTCGGTTTGGAAGACCGCACCACGCATTATCCCAAAGAACTATCGGCAGGGCAACAACAGCGTGTGGCTATTGCCCGTTCGTTGGCCAACAATCCTGATCTGCTGCTCGCCGATGAGCCTACCGGCAACCTCGATCCCGGATTATCCGAAGAGATACTTGGTATCTTGAAAGAGATCAATCTAAAACAAAAAACGACAGTAGTCATGGTTACCCATAGCCCAATGGCTGCCGAATACGGTGATACCAGAATTCAGCTTCAGAATGGGAAATTACACAATCTTCATTTAAATGATGTTAAGATAAATGTTGAAGTATCAGTGAATTAAATATTTTATTTGCGTAAATATCAATGGGTTACATTTAAAATGAATACAATCCCAACGAAATAAAGAAAACGAGGATGTTAAACTAATATATAGGAGGGCTGGAAATGTTTAAAAAGATTTTGATTGCAACAGATTTGTCAGAGTCATCAGATGCAGTTATTAATTGCATGAAAGACTTTAAGACATTGGGAGTAGAAGAAGTAATTCTTTTTTATGCGTGTGGAATTGACAACAATGATACACTGGCAGAATATACTAAAGATTTCTACGAGCCTGACCTGCTAAAGCAACAAAAGGTAATTGAGAACCAAGGATTTGTGACTACACTTGAAATCGTTCCGGGTGGCGCTTATGAGGAGTTAAAGAAAGTAGCTAAACGAACGGATGTTTCTTTGATCATCATTGGCTCGCAAGAAGTTAATGTTTACAATCAGATATTAAACTTTTATGGAAATGTAAACTCTGAGATACTGCATGTCCATGAAAAGCCGCTTTTAATGATTAGTACCAATGTAGTTGAAAACGATGGGAAAAGGATATTTGTATGTTTAAACAAGAATTTAAATGATAGAATCTTGTTTGCAACTGACTTTTCTGACATTTCTATGAGGGCATTTTCGTATGTCGAAAAGCTGGTTGAAGACGGTTGTAAAAAGGTTACGCTTTTTCACGTCCATGAAAAAGTAAAAAGATGGTTTACCAATTCTGATCAACTGAAAGAATTCAACCGCATTGATACTGAACGGTTGGAAGCGCGGAGACAGATTCTACTGAACAAAGGCGCTGAAGAGGTAGAATTAAAAATTTTAGTTGGAACTCCTTCAGTACAAATACTCAAAGAATCAAAAAATGACTATACGCTAATTGTAATGGGTAGTCAGGGCAGAGGTTTTTTACAGGATATTTTTATTGGTAGCGTAAGTCTGAATGTGGCAAGAAAGACAAAAGTATCCTTGTTGCTCATACCACCTGCTGACCGGAAAATTCCATAAAGAACTAAGTATAATAAATTTAGAAAATGATGAAACTCGAAATATTTGAACCATCGCTTTGTTGCGATAGCGGTGTTTGTGGGCCAGAGCCTGACAAAGTACTTATTGACCTGCAAAATACCATTCAGTTATTAAAAAAAGCTGACGTGGAAACCAAACGATATGCCATTAACCAGGCACCGCTTGTGTTTGTCCAAAACGTGGTTGTCAGGGATTTTATCAAGGCAAACGGACCGGGCAAGTTACCGCTGGTATTGCTCGATAATCAAATCATCAAAACCGGAGGCTATCCAACGATTGATGAACTTAAAGCGCTTATCCCTGATTTGCACGGAATAGAACCCGACACGAAAATTCTTGGAATTTTTAGCTAATTCAGTACCAAAATACAGCAATGACACAATACATATTCTTTTCAGGAAAAGGTGGAGTCGGTAAAACAACGATGGCAGCCACCACCGCAGTTTATCAATCAGGCAAAGGTAAACGCACTTTGCTGGTATCAACCGACCCGGCAGGAAACCTGGGCGATATTTTTGAACGCAAAGTAGGCGTTGAACCCACACAGGTTGCACCAAATCTGTCGGTTGCCCAAATGGATTCGGACGCCATTACCGATGCTTACAAAAACCGGATGCTCGGACCACTTTCTGCTATTCTCGATGAACTGGCACTGGCACAGGTTAAGGAAGAGTTCAACGGAGGTTGCACGGTGGAGATTGCCACTTTCGATAAGTTTACCGATTTTCTGGGTGATGAAACCTACGACCTGATCGTATTTGATACGGCTCCAACGGGACATACTCTTCGATTGATGACCTTACCAAACGAATGGGATAAATACATCAAGAAAAGCTCGGAAGGAAGCGGACAAACCTGTATTGGCCCTGTTTCGCAGATTGAGGGAGCAAGGGCAAAGTACGCACATGCTGTTCAGATGATGCAGGATGCCAGTCGTACCGTTGTGTATCTGGTTAGCCGTCCTGAAAAAACTTCGGTTTACGAAACCTTTAGGGCAAGAACGGAGCTTGAAAAAACGGGCATCCACAACTTTCACCTTATTATCAATGGCGTTTATCCCAATCATGGAGCAACATCAGGAATTTTCGGAAAACTGGCCGAAAATCAGAAAATCTATATCAACGAACTTCGAAGCAAATTTCCTAACGACACCTCGGAAGTGCCAATGCAACAATCGGAAGTAAAAGGTGCCGGTAACATTGCTTTATTGGGACAAATTGCTTTTGAAAAGAAAGTCGCGACCTTACATGGTGGCTTCGCCGAAAGTAAACCTTTCCAGGGGTTTGCCTCCACAGAGATTCTTACCAGATTGCTGGAAAAGAAAAATCATAGCCGTATCGCTATTTTGACAGGAAAAGGAGGTGTTGGGAAAACGGTAACAGCCTGCACAGTGGCCATGAAGTTGGCAGAGAAAGGCAAAACTTTACTTTTTACCACCGATCCAGCAGCGCATATTGGGCAGGTACTCGAAACCAATGTTACCCATATTCCGGTAAATGTAACAGGTAACCTGTGGGCCGTTAACATCGACCAAAAAGAAGCGGTTGAAGAATACCGTCATAAAATATTAGAAGATGCAAAGTCAAACGGCTACACTCCGGAATTGATTTCTGCACTCGCCGAAGAACTGGAATCACCATGTACCGAAGAAATTGCCATTTTCGAGCAATTCGCCAATTTATTGAACGAACCCGAATGGGATTATTTTGTGTTGGACACAGCGCCGACCGGCCACACCTTGCGCCTTTTGGAACTGCCTTTTGAATACAAGAAGCAGCTTGATATGAAACTGAAAGGAAGCATTGATTCTGCAATTACTGAAAATGCCGGAGGTGCAAGTTCCAAAATAGAAAACTTAATTAGCAGACTGAAAAATCCGGAAGAAGCGACGTTTCTTTTGGTTGCTTATCCTGAATTCACCCCGCTGCACGAAAGTTTCCGTGCAATGATGGATCTGGAAAGAGTTGGGATAAAGGTACAAGGGGCGTTTTTAAATCACATCCTGAACAAACAGGATTGTACCGATAGTTTTTCTTTGGAAAGGTGGAAACTCCAGCAACATTATCTAAATCAGTCAAGGGTAATCTATCATTCAAAGCCCTTGTTTGCCATACCGCTTCAATCCGAAGAAATTATTGGTATTAACCAGGTAAAAGCGCTTTCAGAATTGATTTTCAACAAAAAGATAACTCAAAAAATATCATCATGAAAATTACAGATCAAGCTCAGGTTGAGTTGAAAAAAGCACTTGATAGCTTTGATAAACCGGGTTCCGGAATTCATGTTTACAGCACACAAGGTTGCTGTGGCCCATCCATACAAATGGACATTGCCACTCAGATAGGGAATGGGGAAACCGCAATTTCACTTGAAGGCATTGACTTTTTTGTAGCAAGTGATTTAATGCCTAAACTGGCCGAAGTTACCATTGAATTTGGCACAAATGGCTTCCGTCTAACTGGATTAAAAAAAGCATCTAATAGTTGTTGCTAAAAACACTGGGCTAAAAACCAAAGGAACAAAGTATGTAAGGATCAAATTTAAGTATTAACTCAATTTCCAGCAATCATGAAGGTTTTGGTAAACTATGTGGTTCAGGATGCAAAAGAACATTCGCATCATTCGGAGATACTTGAAATTGACAGCCCTCCATACAGCTATTCTTCAGACCCTCCTGTTCATACGGTTATTAAATGGGTGGACGAGAAACAAAATACACTTCCTGAAGGCCAGAAGATTGTTATAATGAGCATATATAAAATATAATCGGGTCCAAATAAATGAAGGTACTTATTATTTGCAGGGCGAATAGTTGTCGCAGCCAAATGGCAGAAGCCATTCTGAAAAGGTTTGATCCGGATTTAATTGTCAAATCAGCAGGACCAGAACCGGCAGAAGTAGTACATCCGCTTACCATTCGGGCAATGGCTGAAATTGGGATCGATATTTCACAATCTACAACGACAAATATTAATGAATTTGTAACCGAAGATTGGGATTTTGTAATAACGGTTTGCGACATTGCAAAAGAATCGTGCCCTGCATTTTTAGGAAACGTTAAAAACTCCTTTTACCTGAAATTTGAAGACCCGCTGGCTTATGAGGGTGATGATGAGTTCCTTTTAAATTTGATCAGAACTACCAGAAGCCAAATAGTAAATGAATTTGAAGATTTTTATAATGAATTTATTAATCAAAAAAATAAAGATCTATGACTAAGATGAAGGTATTATTTATCTGTATTCACAATTCGGCTCGAAGCCAAATGGCCGAAGCTTTTCTCAATGAGTTAGGGGGAGATCGTTTTCAAGCTGAAAGTGCCGGGTTTGAACCGGGAACACTCAATCCTTTGGTTGTAGAAGCAATGGACGAAATCGGAATCGATATATCGAAGAAGCAAACTCAAGAAATTTTTGATCTATACCGACAGGGCCGATCATATAGTTTTGTCATATCCGTTTGTGATCAGGCTCATGCTGAAAAATGCCCAATTTTTCCCGGATTATCTAAAAAGTTGGTTTGGTCTTTCGAAGATCCATCATCATTTATCGGGTCTAAAGAAGAAAAAATGGAAAAGATTAGAATTGTAAGGGATAACATTAAAACAGAAATTACGAATTTTATTAAAAACGTTAAAGAAATCGAATTTAAATAAACATTATGAAAGTACTTATTTTATGCACAGGCAACAGTTGCCGCAGCCAAATGGCACATGGTTTTTTACAGTCGTTCGATCCGAACATTACCGTTTGTTCAGCCGGAACCGAAGCATCGGGAAAGCTGAACCCAAAAGCAGTTGCCGTTATGAAAGAGATCGGCATTGATATTAGTCACCACACTTCCGATTCAGTCGATTTGTACCTCGACCAGGAATGGGATTATGTGATCACCGTTTGCGGTGGGGCCAACGAAAACTGCCCTGCTTTTTTCGGTAAAGTAAAACACCGCTTGCACATTGGCTTTGATGATCCGAGTCATGCAGTAGGAACCGATGAATTTATCTGGAGTGAATTTATCCGGGTAAGGGACGAGATTAAAGAAGGATTCTGGAAGTTTTACAATGAGAACATTTACAAGGCTGAAGGCAAATAATTATAACTTCGTGGCAATTTAATTGCCAATCTTTAATCCAAATAAACTATAAACCAATGGATAATCTGAAAATTGAAAAATCTGATTGTACATGCAACAGCGATTGTTGTCAACCCACAAAAGGAAAACTTTGGAAGAAGATTTTATTTGTTGCAATTCTGTTTTTAGCAGTAGCTATAGTAAGTTTTAAACTTGTCGGGAAAAGCAATACCAATGCTCAGATCAAAACTAACGCCATTAGCGCTAAGCAATCTAGTTGTTGCGATACAACGGACGTAAAGGGTAATGTCGGAATAACCAATCCCGAAAAAAATAAATCATGCTGTCAACCAACTAAAAAGTAATGGAAGAGTGGATACAACAGGTCTTAAGTTCTGACCAGGCCGGATACACTGTACTAGCAGCAGTTTTTTTATTTGGATTGATCAGCATTTTCACTTGCGGCTGTAATTTTTCTATAATTGCAATTGTTGCAGGTTATTCCGGAGCCATTGGGTCGTCCGGAAAAACGAAAGCAGTAATATTGAATGGCATTCTTTTTTTTACCGGAATGATTATTTCAATGGCAGTTATAGGAGCTATCATCGGTTATGCGAGCGAACTGATAAGTACTTCATTTGGAAATTACTGGAAAATAGCTGCCGGTTTAATTTCTATATTTTTCGGGCTTTTTACTCTGGAATTACTTCCGTTTAAAATGCCAAGTATTACTATCAATCCAACCAGCCCAAAAACCGGAGTTTTTTCTTCTGTGATCTTTGGGTTAACCATTGGAGGGTTAACATTAGCCTCCAGTTCTTGTTGTAATCCCGTTTTCCCCATTGTTCTTGCAGTTTCGTTTGTTAAAGGCAGTTTCATCTGGGGAATAATGCTGATGTTTGCTTATGCACTGGGCTACGGACTGACTTTCACTGCAATTATGATTGGAATTGGACTCGGGTTTGGAAAAACATCCAGAACATTTACAAAACTCGGAAATGCGTTAAAATACACAGGTGGTATTGTTATGATTATAGTAGGTTTTTATTTGCTTATTACCCTATGATGTATAATGAATTTATCTGCGTTCGTGGTGAAAGTAAGAAAGGTTTTTGGAAATTTGACACTAAAAATAATCAATAACAGATTATGGATTTTTCGGTTGACTTTCAGTCGTTAAGACCAGTAAATTACGATGTGATATCAGTCGCGACTCGGTTGAACTGGCTGGACTATTGGGGTGCGATCAAAGTCCGTTGGGGATTTGGCCGCGATCATTACACAGTCACTCCGGGTCTATATAAAGTCGGAAAGCCCAATAAAGATTCAGACGTATTCGTTTCGGCAAACTATAAATTGTCTTTCGATACCCTACGCAAAAATCTTGATTCAATCAGTGCATGGATTTTGGTGCTCGACACCAAAGGTATTAACGTATGGTGCGCGGCAGGAAAAGGAACTTTTGGAACCGACAACCTGGTGAAGAGCATAAAAAAAACTTCGCTGGAAAACATTGTAAAGCATCGCAGAATTATTGTTCCGCAGTTAGGAGCCGTTGGAATTGCGGCTCATAAGGTAAAGGAACAAAGCGGATTCAGAGTAATCTTTGGGCCAACGATGGCTAAAGACATCAAAGAGTTTGTTCAGATTGCATATAAGGCAACGCCCGCCATGCGGCGGATGACCTTTCCCATTCAGGAACGCTTGAAACTTATTCCTGTTGATTTCATGTATGGAAAATACAAATTGTTAACTGTCATGGCAATCCTTTTCTTTTTGTCAGGACTTGACAGAACAGGTTTGATTTTTTCAAAGATGCTCGGAACAAGTTCATTTCCACTACTGAATGTTTTTGGAGCCTATTTTTCGGGGATTGTAATCACACCCTTGTTGTTGCCCTGGATTCCTTTTAGAGCATTTGCTTTGAAGGGCGCAATTTGTGGCGGAATATTTTCACTGTTCGTTGATTCAATATGGCATATTCCGTTGATTGAAAGCACTGCAATTGGTTTTATAAATTTAAGCATCGCTTCATTTGTAGCCATGAATTTTACCGGTTCTTCTACCTATACTTCGCTTTCAGGAGTAAAAAAAGAATTGAAACGAGCGATTCCATTTCAAATCGCTTTTGCCGCTGTCGGGCTGATCCTTTTCATCATTTCAAAATTATTGATATGAATACCTTGCAATATTTAAAAAACACAGTCAGCCTGAAACTTGATCCCAATTTGTGCACCGGTTGTGGATTATGTACTGATGTTTGTCCTCATGCAGTTTTTGAAATCAGGAACAGAAAAGCAAGGATTGTTGATCTGAATGATTGCATGGAGTGTGGTGCATGTGCATTGAATTGTCAGTTTGACGCCATCACTGTGAAATCTGGTGTTGGTTGTGCTGCCGGGATCATCAACGGAATGCTGGGAAATTCGAATGCTGCTTGTGACTGTTATGTAGAAAGTGATAGAAGTAAAAACAAATGTTGTTAATAATTTAAACGTTTTGATCATGATAAAAAAACTTTCATTTTTCGACCGCTACCTCACGTTATGGATATTCCTGGTCATGTTTGCCGCGGTTGTCACTGGCTTTGGGTTTCCTGGAATTTCAGGCTTCTGGAATTCGTTAAGCTCCGGAACAACCAATATACCCATTGCTATTGGCTTGGTACTGATGATGTATCCGCCACTGGCCAAAGTGAAATATGAGAAATTACCCTTGGTTTTTAAGAACCTGAAACTTTTAAGCCTATCGCTTACCCAAAACTGGATTGTTGGACCGCTGGTCATGTTCTTTTTGGCTATTCTTTTCCTGCATAATCAGCCGGGTTTAATGGTCGGCGTTATTTTGGTAGGATTAGCCCGATGTATTGCCATGGTACTGGTTTGGAACGACCTTGCCAAAGGTGACACAGAGCTGGCTGCCGGATTGGTTGCCTTCAATGCCATTTTCCAGGTATTTCTGTATTCCGTTTATGCATACGTGTTTATTACCCTTTTGCCTCCATTATTTGGTTTGAAAGGAGCTGTTGTTCAAGTTTCGATTTCGGAGATTGCAATTACGGTTTTGATTTATCTGGGAATACCTTTTGCCGCCGGTTTGATTTCAAATCTTGTACTTCGCAATTGGAAAGGCAGCGAATGGTATTTTTCCAAATTTATTCCTAAAGTTTCTGTATTAACTCCAGTTGCATTGCTGTTTACCATTTTTGTAATGTTCTCGTTGAAAGGCGAAAAGATTATCGAACTGCCTGTAGATGTTCTAAGGGTTGCAATACCTTACACCATTTACTTCGGATTCATGTTTTTCAGTACCTTTTTTGCAGCCAAATGGATGGGCGAAGGTTACGAAAAATCAACGACAATGGCTTTTACGGCAGGAAGCAACGATTTCGAATTAGCTATTGCAGTGGCTATCGCCGTATTCGGAATAAACTCACAGGCAGCCTTTGCAACCGTAATCGGTCCGCTAGTTGAAGTACCGGTGATGATTGTATTGGTGAATGTGGCCTTTTACTTTAAAAGGAAGCTTTTTACCAGTAAAGCTGTTTTATAATTGGCATGAGCCAGATAGAATTGAGGAAAATTTCAAATCATATAATTCGGCCCTGTTTTCGTATGAAAGCAGGGCCGAAAAAATATAAGCCTGTTTATCTAGATCTATATAGTTGGCTTTTATCATTCTTGGCGTATTTGGTGTCGCCTCTATGTGGGAATCGATATTTGGCGATATGGGAGCCTTAATCACTGATTTTAATGCAATATGACTATAAACACATACTAGCTAGCACTTTAATGCTTATAATTTAGTTTTTTAACGTTCTTGTAGTTGCGTTTTGTAAGTATTTGTATTACAAATGTTTTGTCAAGTAGAGAGATGCTGAGAATATGCAGTATTAGTTTTTTATTTCACCAAAGATTATTAGTATTCAACAGGGGATGAAAACCAAGTTTTTCCAATACAATATTTTTGCTGTTCACTTGGTCAAAGGCAAAATCCTCTGTTTTTATCAAGCATAATCCACGCTAACCCTTGCAAGTGTGCGCAAATATGCCTTTATTGATCCAACTTCCCACATTGCAGTTTGTAATAAATTCTCAACAAACGAGATGCCATATCAAGTAAACCCCCAAACAAGCCGGGTTGATTTAAACGAAACCATACTTTCAGTTGTTAATTAACTTTGGTAATAATTGCCAATATCCGAAAAGCACAAACAATGAAATCCTTCATTACAACTTTGGTGTTACTTGCTATCATTTTTTCATGTTTCAGTCAAAATCCATTGTTCATCCCTCCGATTCTTGAAGGAAATAAAGTTAATCTGCATGTACAAAATGGTTCAATGCAGTTTCTTGCAGGAGGTGAGACTGCCACAATAGGTATAAACAGCATCTACTTGGGGCCGACAGTCATACTAAACCAGGGAGACTCAGTTCAATTGTCGGTATTTAACGATCTCGATGAGCCCACAACCATGCATTGGCACGGGTTACACGTTCCGGCCAGATTGGATGGAAGCCCTCACAATGTAATTCAGGCACATACGGTCTGGTCCCCCAAGATAAAAGTTTTAGATCTGGCTGCAACGTATTGGTATCACCCACACCTTCATGGAAAAACGGCAGAACAGGTTACAAAAGGAGCAGCCGGAATGATTATCGTAAGAGACAATCAGGAATCAACTCTTAACTTGCCACGGAATTATGGAGTTGATGATTTTCCGGTTGTTATCCAATCCAGGGCATTTGATTCAAACAATCAGTTTGTGGTTAATACAGCCGATGATCATACCATACTTATTAACGGAACTATCGATCCTATTTTGAAAGTACCAGCTCAAATTATCCGGTTGCGGGTACTGAACGGCTCAACAAATCGGGTTTATAATATCGGGTTTCAGGGAAATCATCAGTTTTATCAAATTGCTTCTGATGGCGGGCTGCTGGATTCTCCGGTTGCTTTGACCCGATTAATGATAGCTCCCGGTGAAAGGGCCGAATTGCTGGTCAACCTTTCGGGATTGAAAGATCAGAACCTGGATCTGTTTTCTTTTGGTTCGGAGTTGCCCAATGGTATTTATGGCGCTGCTGTTCCAGGCGTTATGGGAATGGGAAGTATTGACGGGTATTCTGCCAATATATTGAATGGTAAAAATTTTAAATTAATCCGGTTATCGGTTACAGATCAAACTGCTCAAGCGGTTACTACAATACCTTCAAAATTGGTTCTTATGCAGAAGCCCGATCCGAATAAATCATCAGTAACTCGAATCATTACTCTATCTGCGAGCGGCATGGGTATGGGAAATCTAAGCGGCCCATTTCTTATCAATGGACAAACATTTTCAATGAACCGGATTAACTTTTCGGCCAAGCTGGGAGCCACCGAAATCTGGCAGATATCTAATCAGACAGCCATTGCCCACCCTTTTCATGTTCATGGGCTTCAGTTTTTCATCACCGACATTGGTGGCAGCCAGCCGGATCGTTCGAGGCAAGGTCGTAAGGATATTGTTTTAGTACCGGCCATGCAGTCAGTCAGGCTGATTATGAAATTTGATGATTTTTCAGATCCGGAAATACCGTACATGTTTCATTGTCACATGTTACTGCACGAAGACGATGGCATGATGGGACAATTCCTTGTAACAGGTATTCCAACGGGATTGAATACGCTGGGGGATGATTCCGCAATTCGAATTTACCCGAATCCTTTTACTGACCGGTTAACAGTTGAAGCTTCAGGAGTTAACCCAAATCTGGTAACAATAGAAATAACCAACAGCCTGGGGCAACTCTGCCTTCATCAGAAAATATCTGGGTTCCCCGCTACGCTTAATACAAGTAATTTAAAAGCTGGAATCTATGCAATCAGTTTCAAATATGGAGACAGGTTGCTGATAAAAAAGATAATTCGCTTCTAAGTCATAAAATCCGTGGGGTACAAAATATGTAAATATGCAACCAGAATTTAATTTGAGATCAACAATTACCTGTCCTGCTTGCGGCTTTTCAAAAGAAGAAAAGATGCCTGAAGATTCGTGCCAGTTCTTTTACGAATGTGAGAACTGCAAGACCGTTTTAAAACCACTTCAAGGCGATTGTTGTGTCTTCTGCTCTTATGGTAGCGTTCCCTGTCCACCTGTTCAATCAAATAGAAGGTAGTGCCAGTTCTGAAACCAAATCAATTTTTAATCTATCCTTGCAGGTTGATGTGCTTTGTCATTAGCCGGTTATGCTTATACCACCGTCAATAAAACAGTTCCGTATGAAAAACGTCCGCTCTCAGGTACCAAAAGCAAAATTTTATCATTTGCTTTTAGGCGTCCGGATTGGCACAAATCATCAAGAGCGGCAAATATGGAGGCAGATGCGATGTTCCCAACTTCCGTAAGATTGGTAAACCATTTTTCTGTTCCGAGGTCAATATTCCTGGCCTGTATCTCTTCTGCTAGTTTGCCGTGAAAGAACATCGACGAAACATGAGGGACAACGTAATTGATTTCAGCGGGATCAACACGATATTTTTCCAGACAATGTTCGATGTGATCTACCCAGTATCGAATGATGTTGGGTTTTAGTAAACGAATATCCTGTTTTACCGTAAATACAGAGCGGTTGATCAGCTCCTGGCTTTCAAATTCCTTCCAACTGATAAGTTCCCCGTCTTCCCGGAGCTCTGCACCCATAAACATACAGGTTGGCAGCTCATTGGCATAAGAGGTCATCTCAATCCATTCAATCTTAAGCGATAATTCATTTTGATTCTTTTTATCAGAAAGTAATACGGCACTTGCTCCGTCACTGAGCATAAACCGCAAAAAATCCTTTTCAAAAGCCATATAAGGATCAGTTCCGACCAGCGAACAGTGTTCATACTCCTCTTCATAATTTTTTGATAAAAGAGTGGGTGAAGCCAGTTCTGAAGTTGAACAGATCGCTTTTGACGATATCCCGGACAGAACAGACAGATAA
>JAJZSZ010000216.1 GCA_021849365.1 Bacteroidota bacterium
GTACTCTCTTGATTTCGCTGGTGCCCATGTCCTTAATTACATTCAGGTCGCGAATTGGGATGCCATCAATCAAAAGCAGCGGCGATTCGTCGAAATAATTGTGAGCTGTCATATTCATTACCCGAAGAGTTGGCTCGTTGTTGTAATTTCTGAATTTTACCCCAGGCAGCAATTCCCTTGATATTTCTGAGAAATTGGGAAGGTCGATGAATAGTTGCGGATTGACAACATTCGACGGAGTGCCGTAGTAGGGATACGATTCGGCTTCTTTTTTTGGTGGAGTCAGTTTTTCAATGTTGTCTTGATTGAAAACCTTTTGGAAGGTCACGGCGTCAATGTTTTGGGTGTTCGCACTTTTAAATTCTTCCTGAATTGGTAACTGAACAAACTGAGGAAGTGAGTCGGGACTGGCAAAAAGCTCGTCCATATTGATTTTTAGTCGTTGCGCGGGGTTATTCCCGAAACATTGCACAAACGCCTGAACCGAACCATAATAACCTTCCATTTGGAAATAGAACCGCCCGTCAGTTCGTGTCTGGTAATATTGAAATCCCGGGATTGAATCAGGAATAGTCATATAAACATTTGCTCCTGAAACTGGTGCGGAGGTCTTTTTGTCGGTCACTGTTCCTGAAAGAATAATTCCCTTTTTTTCGACCAATCCTTCTTCCCCTGATTCAGAATTCCATACATAACTTACCGATTGAAATGAAGGAATCGTTTGAGCAACCGACACTAAAAGCGGACCATCAATTTGCTCCAGAAGAGCTTTGTCCAGCTTTATATTGGCAGCGGTCTTTGTGTTGATTTCGTATGTCGGATCAATCCCTTCAATTTCAATTTGCCTGCTGGTTCTTTCCCTTATGGTTTGTTGTTCCGCAACCTGGTCCATCTGTTTCGTTTTTTCCAGTCCATTGAACCGGTTTGAAATCCAAATATTCCGGATTACCTTGATTTTAGCGGCTGAGTTTTTTAAATAGGCCCTTAACAGATACGATCCGCTACTGAGCGAATCGGGCAACGTGAGAAAACCACTGGCCTGGCCGTTTTTAAATTCGATGGAGGCTCCCGAAACTCTTTTCCCAAACGGGTTAATCAGATCCAAATAAACAATCTTCGACAGATTGTTGTCCGGATGGTATATTTTAGCCAGCAGTGTTTCTCCGCTGACATATGCATTCCGGTCGGTAAAAAGACCAAATCCCTTTCTATCCTGGGCATATCCTGTTAAGGTTAGCACCAGCAGGATTGTAAATATGATATTTCGTTTCATCATCATTTAATAATTTAGCTCCCAGAATCCTGGTGGTAACCCTCTTGTAAATCCCTCATTCGGTATGATAGGGTATCGGTTTAAACGGCGTTGAATAACATGCTCGTTAGTGCCGTCGCCCAAATTCAGGAAATAGCGATACTGTCGGTACGAATTCAGATCGAAGAATCCCAGTGCGGTTTTTGTTGGATCGCTTTTGCAATGTATGTTGCCGTAAACTTGTGTCAATACCGGATCGAAAAGGCTTCCTTCGGCTGAAAATTGTTTATTCAGCTTTTCATGGAAATCGTATGAACTCTTGGTAATTCCGTATTGATCCAGAATTAGAATCCATCCCATCGGAATTTGTGCTGTCGAATCAAGATATGCTTTACCATCATAAGCGAGGGCACGAATAGGATGCTTGTTGATTTTATCAGAAGTGCTGAATTCTTTGGGCCCTGCAATGTTGAATTGTCCATATTCGTACAACGTTTTCCAACCGAAATAGGATGGAGGAGGAGGCCCGGGTCCCACGGCAGGCGGATTGTAGGTCCATTGGATAATAGCGTGATAGTCGAATCGATAGTACTCTAATGTTGAAGTTATTGGTGCATCAACGTAAATCTCTCTTTCAGGAGTTTCTATTAAGGTTGGCGATCCGTAGGCATCGGTAGAATAGGTTTTTACAATTTTGTGATTCGTGTAAAGCGAGTCGATTTTGGGAAGAGGTGGCATTACAACTGTTTCCGATTCATAAATGTCTCCTTTATTGGTAATGCGGATATAATATTTCTTTCCGACAACCAGGGTCGATTTAAATGTGAAATATCCGGTGCTGGTTTCAGTACCACGCTCAGTTTGCCCACTTACCTGAATGAGTTCAACCTTTGCTCCGGTGACCTTTTCAGTTTCGGTGCTGTTGTAAAAGTCCTGAGTCATCGTCAGCTTGACAAAATTATTCGATGAGTTGTTGGTCATTCTGGATTCGACAACCAATATGGGTGAAACTACGTCCAGATCAGGGGTGTAATAATCTTCGCACGACGAGAGAAGAACCGCCAGAAAAATCATGTACATTATTCTAGTTTTCATCCGGAACCAATTTGCTTTTAAAAAGTCGGATGAAACCTGCATGCTGCTTGTGCAGCACAAGTTCGTGATATTGTATAAATGTGCCTGTTTCATCAGAATTTAAAATTATAGGTGATTGAAGGAACTGGTACACCAATAACCGAAAGCTTGTAAATGGCGTACTGATTTTTGCTTTGCATTTGTATCGAAGGGTCTTTTCGATAAAAGATCGAATACGGATTTTTTCGTCCGTAAAGGTTGTAGATCGAGAAGGTCCAGCTACCTTTCCACATCCGCTTTTTTCGAAGGTTTTCATCCAGCGTGATGCTTACGTCCATTCGGTGATACGGAGGCATCCGGTATTTATTCCGGTCGGAATAGTAAACAACCTGACGACCATCGAACATGTATTTTAATTCGGGCAAAGTTACCGGCCGCCCCGACGATAGCACAAAATTACCCGAGAAACGCCATCTGCGGCTGATCTGGTAATTCATTACAGTTGATAAATCGTGCGGCTTATCGTAAACCGATGGATAATATTTTCGGGAATTTATTACCTCCTCTGTAAAACGGTTGTCGGTTTTTCGCATGGTTCGGGAGTAAGTATAACTCACCCATCCGTTCAGCCTGCCGGCGTTCTTTTTCAAAAATAATTCCAGACCGTACGAATAACCATTTGCGTTGATGATATCAGATTCAACATGGTGGTTCATCACCAGAACCGCGCCGTTTTTGTATTCCATCAGGTTTTGAAGGTTTTTGTAGTAAGCTTCCACCGAAGTTTCGAATATGCCTTTTTGCGGAGTCCGGAATAATCCCAGAGCAAACTGATCGCTGATTAATGGCCGAATATGGGCGTCGCTCGATTTCCAGAAGTCGGCCGGCGAGATGACCGAGGTGTTCGAAACCTGATTCATAAACTGGTGGATGCGCTGGTAACTCAAGCGAATCGATCCGTTATTGCGAAGGTTGAATTTCATCGACAGGCGAGGCTCAATGCCATGGTACATTTTTGCTGTTTGCCATGAACCAAATTTAGTCGAGTCGATTACCGATCCGGAGTTGATGGTTTGGTCGGGATCGTAATTTAGAACAGTAGTGGGGCCCATGCTCATAAACCTTGCATAGCGCAAGCCTATGTTTAGTGCAGTAGATTTTGAAAGGTCGATGTCGTCGTCAATAAATGCGCCCGTTTCGATCGACTGTTCGCTGGCAACTTTTTCACTGATTACATTTGTTGGGTTTCCTGCCGGGCGAATTTCTCCGGGTAGAATTTTGTACCCAATAGTCTGTATTCCTGCATTAACGCGATGTTTGTCGTTTGGCAACCACGATAGGATATACTTCATGTTTCCATATTGCAGCCCGGTAAGCAAACGGTAATCATCTTCCGGAACACTTGCATCTTTTTGTTCGAGCTGGTAATCGTATTTGCTGTACGATAGATTCAGGTTCGAAATCAGCTTTTTCGAGATGTTGGCCTTCCAGTTTGCCGACGCGATGATGTTCCCATAGGTATAAAGCGAATTTGAATTCAGGTTGAAAACGTCGTTACTGGCATATCCCATCAACTTTAGAGTGTTGTTTTCGCCGAGAACCAGATTTGCAGTTCCGTTGATGTCGTAAAAATGGGCGACACTATTCAGAAACTGCGCGTTTTTCGATTGCCTCATAATCCAGTCAGAGTAAGTTGTCCGTCCTCCAATCAGGAAAGTGCTTTTTTTCTTTTTTACAAACGGACCTTCAAGCGTAAAGCGGCTGTTAATTAATCCAATACCTCCATAAAATTTGATGTTTTCAGTGTTTCCATCCTTCATTTTTACATCCATGATTGATGAAACCCGCTCGCCGTAAGATGCCGGAATACCACCTTTAAAAAGGGTGACGTCCTGTACAGCATCCGGATTGATCAATGAAAAGAATCCAAATAAGTGGGAGGTATTGAATACAGGGGCGCCATCCAGCAAAACCAGGTTTTGATCGGTGTTCCCGCCACGGACATTGAATCCGGATGACATTTCGCCAACACTCTGAACTCCGGGCATCATAATCACACTTTTGATGATATCAGCTTCGCCCATCATTACCGGAAGCTCTTTCATTACCCTCGAGTTAACTTTAATCATACTCATCTGGGCTTTCGAGGCTTTAACATCGCCGGTAACCGTTACTTCTTCCAGGTTGTGAGTTTCTTCGAATAGCTCAAAATCAACCCGACCCGATTCAATGAGTTTTATTTTCTGACTTAAAACTTCGTAGCCCATAAACGAGATCTGGAGAGTGTGATCGCCTGTTGGCAATTCGAGTTCAAAGTTTCCTGAGGCATTGGTTGTGGTGCCGATTCCAGTTTGTGGATGGAAAACTACCGCTCCGGCCAGTGGCTCGCTGTTTTTACCGTCGAGTATTTTACCCTTCAGTGTTGCAACGGGGTATCGCCCTTCGTTAATCGGATCGCCAACAACGATTACCTGGGGCTCATTGCTGCCCGAAACACTTCGTCCATCACTTCCTTTAGGAAATATAACCACCGAATTATTCTGAAAGAATTTGAAGGAGAGAGATTGTCTGTCGAACAACCGGTTAAGCACCTGTATTAAAGGTGTTTCTTTAAACTCCTGGTTCACAACGTAAGATTTTATCCATTCGGTTTTGTAATAAAACCGGATGTTGTATTCGGTTTCGAGCGTTTTAAAGAATTGCTCAAGGTTGGTTTTCTGAAATTTTCCGGTAATTAATTTCTCCTGAATATTTTGAGCTGAAATGGTCAGATTCAGAAACAGGATCAGGCTAAAACCAAAAATGATTTTCAAATAGATTGATGCAAAGGATTTCTTCACGGATTTGAACTCCTGTTCTTTTAGTTTTGTTAGTTAAATATTGTGCGTTTGACAAAAAGAATCCCGAAAGGTTTAAATAATATGTAACATTAGTTGTAGTTTTATTACAGCGCCAAATCACAAACGAAAAACTATCCGGACTAAAACTTAATTACCCTACATTTGGTACAGAAATCTATGTGAAATGAGAGAGCCAAACGCCAATATATCAGATCGAATCAAAACAAAAGCCAAAGAGCTTGGCTTCATGGATTGTGGTATTTCAGAAGCACGTTTTCTGTCCGAAGAAAAGGACAGGTTGATCAACTGGCTTCAGGAAGGAATGCACGGCGAAATGAGGTACATGAATAACCATCTTGAAAAACGACTCGATCCGCGCCTTCTGGTCGAAAATGCCCGCTCGGTTATTTCCGTTTTACTGAATTATTTTCCTGCGCAAAAGCAGGTTGATCCGGAAGCTCCAGTACTCTCGAAATATGCTTTTGGAACCGATTACCACTTTATAATGAAAGATAAGCTTGGCGAGTTGCTCAAGTTTATCCAGACAGAAATTGCTCCCTGTGAGGTCCGTTGTTTTGTTGATTCGGCACCGGTTCTCGACCGGGCATGGGCCGCGCGGGCTGGTTTAGGCTGGATTGGCAAAAACACCAACCTGATTTCGACTGAGCACGGTAGTTTCTTTTTTATTGGCGAGTTGATACTTGATTTGGAATTGCCGGTTGACGAAAAGATTGTGAGGAACCACTGTGGAAATTGTACGCGGTGCATCGACGCCTGTCCTACAAAAGCGCTTGTGGCTCCATTTGTTCTTGATGCCCGGAAGTGTATTTCATACCAGACTATTGAAAACAGGGGAGAGATTGATCCGGAGCTGAAAGGGAAATTTGAGAATCGTGTGTTTGGCTGCGACATTTGCCAGGATGTTTGTCCGTGGAATCTGAAATCGGAAACTCACGATGAGCCTGCATTTGTAGCTGATGCCAGGCTGATGAATCTTTCGCACGATGATTGGCATTCGATGGATAAGCCCACGTTTAATGAGCTTTTTCGAAATTCGGCGGTGAAGCGAACCCGTTTCGAAGGACTTCAGCGTAATATGAAATTTTTGAAAGAAGAATAAAAAAACAAAGGGAAGCAATTTGCTTCCCTTTGTGGTGCCACCAGGAATCGAACCGGGGACACATGGATTTTCAGTCCATTGCTCTACCAACTGAGCTATGGCACCATTTTTAGTCCGGTGCGGACTTTGTAGGCTACTTTGTTTTCGCTTGCGCTGTACCGTTTCGCTTACGGGGTGCAAATATAGACCAAATATTTAAACTACAAAAGAAAAGAATTGAACTCGGTTAAAATTTTTTGCTGTTTGTTCGGAATTATTTCGTTTCCAGATAATTGTATTTTGAAAAAATACTCAGGTTTTTCATTTGTACTTATTCCTGATGTGTTAAAACAACATTATCAGTGAGGGTTGGAGGTTAAATAAATATGCAAACGATTAATACTGAAGTCGTAGCTATTTCATACTTTTGCTGACCAAAATTTTTACACTTTTCAGAAAATGATGCAAACCTTCGTTTTGAAGAATGGAATCCGGATTATTCATCAGGAAACAAACTCGCCTGTTTCTCATTTTGGTGTGCTGATTAATACCGGTTCGCGCGATGAGGAGGCTGACGAACAAGGCATTGCGCATTTTATAGAGCATGTTATTTTTAAAGGTACACGTACCCGAAAGGCTTTTCATATACTTAACCGTATTGAGGATGTTGGTGGCGAATTGAATGCATATACTACCAAGGAAGAAACGGCGGTTTATGCTACTTTCTTGAGCGAATATTATCAACGATCAATGGAATTGATCAGCGATATTTTAATCAATAGTACCTTCCCTGCAAAAGAGCTGGAGCGTGAGAAAGAGGTGGTAATTGAAGAAATTAACTCGTACAAGGATAGTCCTTCGGAACTGATCTTCGACGAATTTGAAGAAATCCTGTTTAATGATCACCCTATTGCCCGTAATATTCTGGGTACGCCCGAGCTTATAAAAACTTTCAGCAGAGAGAATATCCTGAAGTTTATGGACGAAAACTATCATACCGACCAGATTGTGTTGAGCTCAGTCGGGAGTATCCCGATGGCGAAATTCATTCGTCTGGCTGATAAATTCTTTGGGCATATTCCGGAAAAACTTCGGACCAAAAAGCGTTCTGATGTCTACAACTACCGGCCGGAAACCCGAATTGTGCAGAAAGATACTTTTCAGGCCCATTGCATTATTGGAAACATCGCTCCCAACATTTTCAGCCCGAAACGAATGTCGATGGTTTTGCTGAATAATATTCTGGGTGGGCAGTCGATGAATTCGCGCCTGAATATGGTACTTCGCGAGCGTAATGGAATGGCCTACAACGTGGAGTCGGGCTATACCGGCTATTTCGACACGGGCGAGTTTAGCGTATATTTTGGTACAGATAAGGAAAATCTGGACCAGGCACAGGCATTGGTGTACAAAGAACTACAAAAGATGAAAGAGCAGCAGATGGGTGTT